>JANNAO010000031.1:0-6563 GCA_031384405.1 Verrucomicrobiota bacterium
AATCGCGCTCGCCGTTACGATTGCGAAGATTTCGTGCCCCTTCCTCGCCATTCATGAAATGCAATCCGGCGGCGACCGTGAACTGCGATGCCTTGACCGGCAGACTGTATTTGATCTGGCCGGAAATCATCTGGC
Organism: Verrucomicrobiota bacterium; assembly: GCA_031384405.1. Lineage (GTDB taxonomy): Bacteria > Verrucomicrobiota > Verrucomicrobiia > Limisphaerales > JADLHS01 > JADLHS01. The sequence continues at coordinate 136 of JANNAO010000031.1, forward strand.
CGTTCACATCATAGCCGCCGTCTGGCAGGTAAAACGCACCACCGATGAGTGCAAGTTTTCCGTCGCCAACTTTCGTTTCATAAGTCCCCGCTAAACCTGTCGGCGTCACATCTTCATCCCAGAACATTTCATTCTGCTGCCAGAACGGCGTGGTGTTGCGTCCGGCCCAACCGGTGAAGCCACCGTCCTTGAACTGAACGAAATAGCGGTCAGCGACGAATTCAGTCGTGTCACGCGTGCCGCTGTCCGTCGCGAAAGTCAGATGTGGCGACTGTTGACTGTGTGTGTTCCCCGTGCGAACGCGGACACCCATTGACCACTCATCCGCGAGTTGGTAGTTCAAGCCCGCACGAGCGCGAATCCGACCGCGTTCACGGTTGACGCGAGGTGTTCCGTTCGTTTGCGAATCCCAATCCGATTCATACCGCAAACGCAGATCGCCGTAGAAGGTGAGATTGGTGTTGTTATCAATCCACGGAATATCCGTGGCCGCGTGGGAACGGCTGCCAAGCGTGAGTAAGGTTACGCCAGTGACGGCACAAACGATCAATTGTTGTCGCATAAGATTGTTCAGGAATGCCGGAACAATGTCGGAACAAGCGGATCAAGCCAACCGAACGGGGGCAGACGGCTTGATTTCTGGGACGAGTGGGTGGGCGGGACGTATTGGCAGAATAATTTATGGCAGAATAATTTTAACGGGAATGGGACTCCATCATTCTGCCATCAATCATTCTGCCAAACGCTCCGTTGAGATTCACCCAAATCCAAGCTGCTTCAGCTTGTCGCGATACCGCCGGCTCAAGGTAAGTTTCGTCCCATCTTGCAGCGTGATCTCGCAACCGCCGTAGAATAGCCGTTTGAGTTCCTTGATGTGCGGAGCATTCACGATGACCGACCGGCTGATGCGCACGAACTTCTTCGGATCAAGCCGCGTCTCCAGCGCCGCCATTGTTTCGCGCAGCAGATGCGACTTCGCCCCGACGTGGAGTTCCGCGTAATTGTCCGCTGAACCGATCCAGTCCACCTCGTCGAGTTTCACCCAGACGACGTGGCCGCCGGATTTGACCGCGAGGCGATCCTTCGTCTGCGGCGACCGGAGCGAAGCGATCAACGCCGCCTGTCGCGCGACGAGCGTGCTGTTGTCGCGCTGTTTGACCTGCTCGACGGCGCGTTGCAGTGCTTTTTGAAACCGCTCCCGGTCGAACGGTTTCAACAGATAATCCACCGCATGAATCTCAAACGCGCGCAGCGCAAATTTGTCGTGCGCGGTGACGAACACAATGACCGGACTCGCTCCCGTTCCGATGGCTTCAACGACACCGAATCCGTCCAACTCCGGCATCTGCACATCGAGGAAAACCAGGTCGGGAGACTCCTTCTGGATTGTTATCACCGCCGCGCGACCATCGGAACATTCGCCAACGATCTCGACCTCCGTCTCCTTTTGCAGCAACTGTCGCATCCGGTCGCGCGCCAGTGATTCGTCGTCCACAATGAGCGTCCGGATTTTTTTCATGCGTATTGATCCGTGGTTCGGAACGGGATGGTTAACCGCACACGCAGTCCGCCCTCAGCACGGTTGCCGAATTCAAATCTGTGTGCTTCGCCATAGAGCGTCCGCAATCGCGCGCGGGTGTTGGACAAGCCGACTCCTTCGCTTATCGAGGATGCATCAGCCACGCCAGCCCCGTTGTCGCTCACGACGAGCGTGAGATTGCCGTCCGCGAGCCGGGCCGACAGTTCGATGATGCCGGGTTTGGCGTGTGGTTCGATGCCGTGACGGATGGCGTTTTCAACCAGTGGCTGCAAAATCAGATTCGGCACGCGCGCGTCGAGCAAGTCGGAAGGAATTTCCGTCAACACCGTAAGCCGCGAACCGAAGCGGATTTTCTCGATCTCCAGATAGCTCTGAAGAAATTTCAACTCATCGCGCAACGCTACTTCTTGCGCGTCGGAATTATCCAGCGACGCGCGCAACAGATCGCTCAAACGCACAATCATTCGATCAGCGGCTTCCACATCCTGATGCATCAGCGCGGAGACGGAGTGCAGGCTGTTGAATAGGAAGTGCGGATTCAACTGCATCTGGAGCGCGTGGAGCTTGGCCTGTGCGAGACTTTTTTCCAACTCGGCCGCGCGCAGTTCGCGCTCGCGGAATTTTCCGTAGTAATCAAACGCGAAACTGACGGCAACGATGACCCAGTAGATCAGCAGATTGAAATGCCACGTCTTCACCAACAGCGGCTGGAACGCATCGGCGAATACCGCCTCGCTCTGCCACGTCCCGATCCACGCCCTGATCACCATGTAGCCCAGCGAAAAGATCAGGCTGCACGGCAGGTGAACCACCAGACTCTTCGCCCGTTTGCCGGACTCGAATTGAAATCGCCCCGCCAGCCACACGACCGGGATCGAAAGCAGCGCGAACACATACCAGTCGCCGAGCGCGTAGTTCACCGCCTGCTTCCAACTGACATCCAACCCCGCCTTTGCACTCGAGATGTAGAATTGGAATGCGAACGAAAGTCCGATCACCGTCCAGAACGCGAATCCCAGCGGCCACTTGAGCCAGCGTCTTCGCAATGGATGAGTGATTGTCAGGTTGCCATGATTCATGGATTGCGGCTTAATGCTATGAGATTCAGCGATGCCAAACAATTCTTACATCACAGCCGGGAGAAACGCAGAGACGCAGAGGACGCAAAGGAACGCAGAGTGTGGGAGGCATTTCGGATCGTCCATATTCATATCCGCTCAAAGAGTTCTTCTTTGCGCCTCTCTGCGTCTCTGCGTTTCTCCGGCCGCGTTTGTTTTGTTTATCGTCACTGCGGGCCAATGCGCTGCTGCCGATGATTTGCCCGTCGCAAAATTTACCGACATCACACGCGAAGCGGGCATCAACTTCATGCACGTCACCGGTGCTTACGGCGACAAGCTTTTGCCGGAGACGATGGGCGGCGGTGTGGCATTTTTGGATTATGACAACGACGGCGCGCAAGATTTGTTGTTCATCAATTCATGTTACTGGCCCGGCCACATTCCCGAAGGCAAACAACAACCCACGCTCGCGCTTTACCGCAACAACGGTCGCGGTCGTTTCACCGATGTCACCAAAGGCTCTGGCCTCGACGTGAGTTGCTACGGCATGGGTGCGGCCGTCGGCGATTACGATAACGATGGCGCGGCGGACGTGTTCATCACGGCCGTCGGCGGCAATCACCTTTTCCACAACGACGGCGGCGGTAAGTTTCGCGAAGTCACGAGCGAAGCCGGAGTCGGGGGTTCGACGAACGACTGGAGCACGGGCGCATCATTCGTGGATTACGACAACGACGGCAAACTCGATCTCTTCGTCTGCAACTATGTGCAGTGGTCGCCGGAGATGGATCGCGCCGCCAGTTTTGTGTTGCCAAAAATCGGGCGTTCCTACGGACCACCGAGAAATTTCACCGGCACGTTTCCCCGGCTCTACCACAACGACGGGCACGGTCGTTTCATAGATGTCTCTGCGAAATCCGGCATCCGCCTCACTAATGCCGCTACTGGTTTGCCTACCGCGAAATCGCTCGCCGTAAAACCCGTGGACGGGGACAGCGATGGCTGGATGGATTTGATCGTGGCGAACGACACCGTGCAAAACTTTCTGTTCCACAACGAACGCAACGGCACGTTCAAGGAGATCGGCGCGCGTTCCGGCATTGCCTACGATGCTTACGGATTGACGCGCGGTGCGATGGGCATTGACGCCGCGCGCTTCCGCAACGACGACACGCTCGGCATCGCCATCGGCAATTTCGCCAACGAGATGAACGCGCTTTACGTCGCCCAGCGCGACACGCTGATCTTTGCCGACGAAGCCACAAAAGAAGGCCTGGGCGTGCCGAGTGCAAAACTGCTGAAGTTTGGTTTGTTCTTTTTTGACTACGATCTCGATGGTCGCCTCGACGTATTGACCGCAAATGGCCACCTCGAACCAGAGATCAACCGTGTGCAAGCCGACCAGCAATATCGCCAGCCCGCGCAACTTTTTTGGAACAGCGGCGGCACCAAAGGCGCGAGTTTCGTGACCGTGCCTGCCGATAAAAGCGGCGGCGATCTGCTGAAACCCATCGTCGGTCGCGGCTCGGCGTTTGCCGACATTGATGGCGATGGTGATTTGGATGTTGTCCTCACGCAGATCGGCGGATCACCACTGCTGCTGCGGAACGATCAAAAGTTGAACCATCACTGGCTTCGCCTGAAACTCGTCGGCGCGAAGAGCAATAGGGACGGCATCGGCGCGTGGATCAAAGTCCGCGTGGGTGGCCGCACTTTGTCACGGCAGGTGATGCCCACACGGAGTTATCTCTCACAATCAGAACTGCCAGTCTCCATTGGCATCGGCAAGGCGACCAAAGTGGACAGCGTCGAAATCAACTGGCCGGGTGGCGCGACGCAAAAGTTAGCCTCGCCAGCAATAGATCGGCTGACGACAATTGTTGAACCGTAACTCAATTATTTTCTATGCACAGTTACATCGAACGTGTGGTTGACTTGCTCAACCCTTCACTGAATCAAATCCACAACATGACGCAGGAGGAGGCGCGACAACGGGTGCTCTCAGGCAAGGCCGAAGCCGTTCGGGAGATTGACGGCTCGTTCGCGCTGCTCGCACGCGAAGGCAAAACTGTCCGCATGGCGCGCTCGATGGATCGGCCGATGCGTTACTTTTTGGCGAAGCGCGCCGCCGGCCCGGCGCTCATCGTGGCTGATCGCATTGATGCGATTTACAACCAGCTCAAGGCCGAGGGACTCGATGGACAATTTCATCCCAGCTACACGCGCATGGTGCCCGCGCATTACATCGTGGAGCTGCAACTCATCGGTTGCCCCGATCCCGATCCGACTTACACGCGCTACTTCACACCACAACGCAACTCGCTTTCCACCGACCTCGACGACATCGGACGCCGGTACATCGGCGCGCTGGCAGATGAGATCACCAAATGGTTGAAGCGGATTCCGTCGCATGAACCCATCGGCGTGGCGTTCTCCGGCGGCATTGATAGCGGCGCAGTTTTTCTCACGACCTATCACGTCATGCGACAACTCGGCATGAGTCCGAGCCGGCTCAAGGCATTCACACTGGACCTCGGCGACGGCGCGGACATCCAACAGGCGCGAACATTTCTGGAGCAACTCGGCCTCGGACTGTTTAGTGAACCTATCGAAGGAGATTTGTCCTCGCTCAACATCACCGAGACGTTGCGCGTCGTGGAAGATTACAAGCCGCTCGACATTGAATGCGCTGCGATGGGTCTCGCGCTCTGTCGCGGCATCCGCGCGCGTTATCCCGAATGGAAACATCTCGTGGACGGCGACGGTGGCGACGAGAACCTCAAGGATTATCCCATCGAAGAAAATCCTGAGCTGACCATCCGCAGCGTGGTGAACAATCTGATGCTCTACCAGGAAGGCTGGGGCGTGGGGCGCATCAAGCACTCGCTGACCTACAGCGGCGGATTGAGCCGTAGTTATCTGCGCACCTATGCACCCGCACGGCATTTTGGTTTCGCGGGGTTCAGTCCGTTCACGCGTCCCAACGTCATTGATGTCGCCGAGGGAATCCCGTTCGAGACGCTCACCGATATGTCCGTGGAAAAGCTTTACGCGCTCAAGGGCGAAATCGTTGGGCGCGGAGTGAAATCGGTGACAGGTCTGGACATGCCAGTGTTCGCGAAGCGGCGCTTTCAACACGGCGCGGTTCCAGTCGAGCGTCTTCGCCAACAAACCTCCGGCGAAGAATCCGAATACCGGAAACAGTTTTTGGCGTTTTATAATTAACGGATGCCTCTCGGAAATCCATGCCCTGAATCCCAACGGGATTCCAGCACTCAGCCCAGCGGTTGCGAGGAACGAGTTACCCTAGGTAATCGTCATGCAAATGGTTTCAACCCCAACGGGGTTGCAGCGTTGTTGCACAGGCATGGATTCAACCCATTCAGGGTTGATGACATTTTGAAAGCTACCCAAGGTAGCTCGTTCCTCGCAACCTTGGGCTATATGATGCAATCCCTTTGGGATTGGGGAACGGCGCGGTGACTCTTCCTCCAACCGATTCATATCGCAGTTGGATCATCGCGCAACGTCCGCCGCGCACAACTGCGCTTGATCCGTTCAAGCCGCACGGATTCTTCCTCGAAGACGAACTGGCAGCTTCGGGTCGCGTCGTCAGGTCCGGCACAATTCTGCTGACGAACAAGGAATGTCCGTGGCGTTGCCTGATGTGCGACTTGTGGAAAAACACGCTCACCCAAACCGTTCCGATCGGTGCGATTCCGAAGCAGATTGAATTCGCGCTTGCGAAGTTTGAAGGTAGGGCGTCCCGCGCCTGCGGGATGCGCGCCGCTGACTGTAAAACCAAGCGCGGCGCGCAGGGGACTGAC
>JANNAO010000068.1:0-16829 GCA_031384405.1 Verrucomicrobiota bacterium
CACCATCGTGGTGACGACATAAACCGTGAGAGCCGCCGCGCCGAAACCCAGAACAGATTCGTGAACGCCGGAATGCCGTTCAATCCCAGCGCGCCACCGAGCGGCTCGATGTTGCGGAAAACAACCGCGATGATCTGGCCGAAACCCAGCGTGACGATGGCGAGGTAATCGCCCTTCAACCGCAGCGACGGCGCACCGACAAGGATTCCAGCGAACGCAGCGATCAGCCCGCCGATGACAAGCGCGAGCAGAAACCAGATCAGTTGGACCCACATCGGCGCGTTGGCAGGCAGGACGTGCGGCCCGGCGAACATGGTCATCGCCGCCGCCGCGTACGCACCCACCGCCATGAATCCAGCGTGGCCGAGGGAGAATTGTCCGGTGTGTCCGTTGATGAGATTGAGGCTGACGGCGAGCGTGATGTTGATGCCGATGCGCGTCAGCACGTCCACGAAATAGGGATCAATGTGCGACTGAAAAAATCCGAGCACCGCGCTGAGTACGAGCGCGAGCAGGAGGAAAGTTTTTGGACGCGCGAGGAACATTAGACTTTTTCCGGCTGCAATTTGCCGAGCAATCCCGCCGGGCGGAACAGCAGGATGAGGATCAACAACACGAACGCGATGGCTTCCGTCCACGTGGACCATCGGCTGCCGCGCACGAAGGTCTCGATCACGCCGATGAGCAACGCGCCGAGCGCCGCGCCGGGAATGTTGCCGATGCCACCAAGCACTGCGGCCACGAACGCCGTGAGTCCCGGCGTGATGCCCATGAGCGGATCAATCTTCGGGAACTTGTAGGCCCAGAGGATTCCCGCCGCCGCTGCGAACGCCGAGCCGAGTCCGAACGTGAAACTGATGACGTGGTTCACGTTGATGCCCATGAGCGACGCGGCCTGCGGATTGAACGACACCGCGCGCATCGCCGTGCCGATCTTTGTTTTCATCACGAGAAAGCGCAACGCGCCGAGCAGCCCAAGCGTGACGAGCAACACCACGAGGTCTTTGCTGGAGATGACGATCTGGCCGATCTCAAATTTGCGCGCTGGGAAAACCTCCGGGAACGGCTGTGGCGTTGCGCCGAAGATCATCTGCCCGGCGTTCTCCAGCAGCAACGAAACGCCGATGGCCGTGATGAGCACGGTGAGCTTGGAGCGGTTTCGCAACGGGCGATACGCGAGCAGTTCGATGAGAATCCCAAGCGCGGCACAACCGAGCATCGCCACGAGCATCACGATGATTCCGCTCGCCGTGCTGGCAGTTGAAACCCCGCGCCCCGCGTAGAAACCGATGAACGAGCCGACCATGAAGACATCGCTGTGCGCGAAATTGATGAAGCGCAGCACCCCATAGACAAGCGTGTAACCCAGCGCGATCAGCGCGTACATCGAGCCGAGGGACAATCCATTTATTAACTGCTGGAGAAATTCGCTCACGGGCTGATCGTCGAATGATAAACAAACTTCCCGCCTTTGATGCCAATGATGACGGCGGGCTTGCGGGCGTTGCGTTCCGCATCAATCGTGATCTTGCCGGTCACGCCTTCCACGTCTTTCGTTTGTGCGAGCGCCTCGCGGAGTTTTGCGCTGTCAGTGCTGCCTGCGCGCTTGATGGCGTCCACCAACACCAGAACCGTGTCGTAACCCAGCGCGCCCATCGCGTCGGGACGTGCGCCGTGTTTCTTCTCGTATTTCGCCACGTAATCCTTCGCCATCGAACCTTCCTGATCCGGCGTGAAATGCGTGGAGAAATAGCAACCTTCCAAAGCTTCCGCCGCGCCAGTTCCCTGGATCAACTCAGGCGCTTCCCAGCCATCGCCGCCGAAGATCGGAACTTTGATCCCAAGCTCGCGCGCCTGCAACGCGATCAACGTGACCTGACCGTAGTAGCCGGGAATGAAGATCGCGTCCGGATTCGCCGCCTTCACCGTGGTAAGCTGCGCTTTGAAATCCTTGTCGTCCTTGGTGTACTTCTGCTCCACCACGATCTCTCCGCCGCCCGCTGTGAAACCTTGTTTGAAATAAGTCGCGAGTCCCACGCTATAAGCCGCGCCGACATCTGTGAGCAGTGCGACGCGTTTCGCCTTCAAGCCGTCGAGACCAAACTTCGCCAGCACCGTGCTGCCTTGAAACTTGTCCTCCCAGCAGACGCGGAAAATGTAATCACCCATCTGCGTGACCTTGGGATTGGTGGAGGACGGAGAGATTTGGGGAACCTTGAACTGCTGGCAGATCGGTGCGGCTTCGAGCGAACGACCCGATGCGACTTCGCCGAGAATCGCGATGACCTTGTCGCGTGAGATCAATTTCTTCACGGCGGTGGCGGATTCGCCATCCTTGGACTGATTGTCCTCCCAAATGAGTTCGAGTTTTTTGCCAAGCACACCGCCGGCGGCATTGATGTCGTCCACGGCGATGGCTGTGCCGTTGTGCGCGCTACGCCCGAACGCCGCCTCGCCGCCCGTGAGCGATGCGAACTCACCGATCTTGATCGTATCACTGCTTTGTTTGGAGCAACCGTTGAGCAGCAGCAGAACTGGCATCAGAGCCAGCGTGATGAATTGAACGCAGCGTCGTGTCATAATCGTGTTTGTGTGTTGTCCGCCAGTGGGCGGGGATTTTGTCCGAGAACGAAGTGAGGCTAGGAAAGCAGACGCGGAGTTTCAATCTTCAAACGTGAACGACGCGATCACGACAAGGATCGGGCGCAAGATTTCAATTCGCTCAGGAGGGATGTGAACCGGAGCGGATGGGCGTTTCATTCATATCCGACAACGCCAAACAATGTAGGCAGACGGGACAAATACTTCTCGTCGGCTTCTGCGTGAAATCTTTTTTCCTTTTCGCGCGACGAGGGAAAATCTTAAGAAACACAGCATCAGTTCGTGTTCCTATGATTAAACGCATCACCAGTCTCATCACTTGCGACCCATCGGAAGTGATTGTTTCACGAGCGGAACTGTAGCTCGTATAGTTTCCGATACACACCACCGCTCTTCACCAAGTCATCGTGCGTGCCCTGTTCCACGATGCGCCCTTGCTCCAGAACAACGATGACATCCGCGTGAAGAATGGTTGAAAGCCGATGCGCGATGCAGAGCGTGGTGCGGTCTTTCATCAGGTCATCGAGTGCTGACTGCACGGCGCGCTCGGATTCCGTGTCCAACGCGCTGGTGGCTTCATCAAGGATGAGAATCGGGGCATTGCGAACCACGGCGCGCGCGATGGCGAGACGCTGTTTTTGTCCGCCTGAAAGTGTGACGCCCTTTTCCCCGACGACCGTGGCGTAACCATCCGGTTTGGCGAGAATGAATTCATGGGCGTGCGCGTGTTTTGCCGCAGCGACGACTTCTTCTTCCGTCGCACCTTGCCGCCCAAGTTCGATGTTTCGCCGGATGGTTTCGTTGAAGAGGATGCTTTCCTGGGTGACGACCGCGATTTGATTGCGGAGGTCTTTGGTGGCGCAATCCCGCAAGTCCGTTCCGCCGATGCTTACTGCGCCGCTTTGAGGATCGTCAAAACGCAGGAGTAGATTTGCCATTGTGGTCTTGCCTGAGCCGCTCGCGCCGACCAGCGCGACCAGTTGCCCCGGCTTAATGCGAAGATCAATACCGCGCAAGACGGGTTTGTCACCATAGGCAAACTGCACATTATCGAAGTGAATCTCCGCTCCGTCAGTCTTGAGCGGTTTGGGCTGCGCGGGTTCAGGAACGGAGTTTTCCGTGGTGAGCAATTCAAAGATGCGATCACTGGCGGCTCGCGCCTGTTCAAACGTATTGTGGGTGCGGATGAGGCTTTTCATCGGCTTGTACATTGCCTGTAACGAAAGGAGGAAAAAAAGAAAGTCGGTAAGTCCGGGCGCATTGGGTGAGCCGCCATTTCTTGTGAACGCGAAGTAGATGACCAGCGCCACACCGAGCGATCCGCAGAATTCCAGCAACGGGCCCGATGTCTCCGAGGAACGGACCACGCGCATGTAGTGGCCGATGAATTTCGCAGCCGTCTGCCGGAATTGCGCCACGACTTTCGGTTCGAGATTGTAGGCCTTGACGATGCGATTACCGGTGAACGCTTCGCTCATAACATTCGTCAATTCTGCTGTATTGGACTGCATCTCCGTGGCCGACTTTCGCAACTTGCGGTTGAAGATGACGATAGGGACGATGCAAACAGGCACGATGACGAGGGACAATAAGGTCAACTTGGTCTGGAAATATAACAACCCTGCGGTCGTCGCTATCAACGTGATAGGATCCTTAACGATTGTCACCGTGGTGCCGCCGAGCAGCGTTTGCAACGTGCTCGTGTCATTCATAACGCGGGAAATCAATTCACTGGAGCGGCTCGAATTGAAGAAACTCGTCGAGAGGTTCAGCAGGTGAGTAAAGGCGCGAACACGCAAATCCGTTACAGCTCGAACGGAAACCCATTGCAGAAAATACATGTTCAACCAGCCGAGCAACCCGCGCAAAAACATCACCGCCGGAATCAGCCCGATGATACCGATGACCACCCAGGAATTGGATACCACACCTGAACTGATCGAGGCCTGAGTCTCGTGAACCCATTGTTCCAACTTGGGCGATTTTTGGAGGAGCTGATCGAGGGCCGCAGATTTCGCCGCCGGAAACACCATGGCGAACACGAAGGCCACCACGGCGATCATCAACGGCTCAACCAGACCCGCCAAGATGCCGCAGACGATCCCTAGGACAAGTCGGAAGCGATACGGACGGAGCAGCACGAACAGTTTGCTTAGAAAATCCAGCATAGTTGCTGGCGCAATATGATTTGAGGCACAGACGATGGCGAGAAGTTTGTCGCGCAGTTGTTGTCCAATGGCCAATCAAGAGATGCGCTTGTCATGTGAGCGCAAGATGGACAACACTCCTCGCATGAAAGGCATTTCCGTAATCGTCAACACGCTCAACGAGGAGCGACATCTCCCTGATTGTTTGCAAAGCCTCAAGTGGGCGCAGGAAATCATTGTGGTGGATATGCACAGCGAAGATCGCACCCGGGAAATCGCCGAATCTTTTGGTTGCCGATTCTTCCTTCACGAACGTAAAGGATACGTCGAGCCAGCGCGCAATTTTGCCATCCAGCAAGCGCGCTGCGATTGGGTGTTGGTGGTGGACGCGGATGAACGGGTTTCTGAAGGTTTGTCAAAATGGCTGATAAGTGAACTGGCCACCACGACTGCATCTGCCTTCCGCATACCTCGCCGCAATCATTATGGTGATCTTTGGATGCGACATTGTGGCTGGTTTCCTGATTCCCAATTGAGATTGTTCAGTCGAGACAAAGCGACTTATTCAGATCGCATCCATCGCGCTCCTGCAATAGAGGGTCAAATCGCAGACCTAGCTGCGTCAGGTGAGGCATATCTGACACACCGCTGTTTTGATAATTTGGAAAGCAGGTTTGCAAAGGATAACCAATATTCCACCATAGCAGCCATGGCTCTTTCAAAAGAAGGACGGGCTGTGGGCGCGCTTGGCATTTTAGGCAGGACGATCGCCGCAACGGCTAGGGCGTTTTTTATTCAAGGGGGCTGGCGGGGTGGAAGCCTAGGTGTAGTACTGGCACTGGAGCGAGGTACAGAAGCTTATTTCAAATACGCAAAACTTTGGGAGGCTAACCGAATGGTGGTTAAGCCTATTCCTTCATCTCCAGTTATCCAAAAAAGGCAAACTGGACGGAAATTAGCAGATTAATTCCATGTCGTTCATTTGCATTGAAAAGTCATTGATGAAGACAAACCGCTCCGGATGAGCTTTGAAAAGCATGGTGACGAACTTCACGTCACACCGCTCCCGATACGTCTCCCAATCGTAACGGTTCTCCCCAATGAATTCACGGGATAAAATAATTTGGGCGCCCCCAATCATGTCAGTAGCTGCGTTCTCTGGAGTTGCTTTGATTGAGCTTTTCCTTCCCTGCAAACAAAACACAAAAGCACCAGCGTTTGGATTTTCAACGATTGCTTTGCCGAGCCGCGTCAACAAGCTGGGGTTCTGCGCCGTATCATCCGCGATGGTGGCAAACCAACCGTCCTCAATGAAATCTAGGCACTCGTTGCACTTGCGAATTCCTTTAGGGTCTTCATCCGGCCCTTGAAGAAGAATGTGCCATCGAACCTCAAAAGGATGATTAACTTGATGAAGATAATTCTTGGCTAGAGATGGGATGTTCTCGGGTCGAGCGCATGGCATAATGACATGGAAACGTAATGCTGTCCCGAAAGCCTGCTTCTTGCTTGATGCTAATTCGCCTGCTGTAACTGTTCTGCCCACATCGATCCGCTCACCGGAAATCCCATTTTTTGAAATAGCGTCTGGTTTAACCAATGATAACGCAGCGTATGTTTTGCGCCGGGTGAGGCCGTGGTTTATGAACCGGGCCAAATTTTCTGCGGGTCGAGACAGGCGGTGGAGCAACCAAAAGGTAAGGTAAAAGAAATAATTTTTAACGCCTATCAACCTAGGTGCAACAGAGGCGTTAGTTTTGCACTCTTTTTTGGCATAGTAGACTCTATGGAACCATGCTTTTCGGTGGCGAACCCAAGAGGATGAAAAATTTAATTGAGTGCATGTCGTTCCGATCATTTGCTCGTTTGAGAGTGTTCTATATTTCTCTTCCATCTGATCACAGAGTTTGTAGAAGCTCGCATCTTTTTTTCCATGACTCTTGTGCAACAGATTGAAATCAATGACCCAATTTGTTCGGCCTGCAAACTTTGCCACCCTGCAAATATCTGTGCCATAGAGATGAAATCCGAAGAGATCGTGTGAAACGCAAAGGTTGGCAGAATTTTTTACCAAGATAAAATTCTCATCCAAACTAACAACCTTTGCGGGCAGCTTTCCAACGCGGCGTTCTCCATCAGGAGCGGGATAGGTGATGTGCATGGCTGTATAATTTGAATTCAACACACCAGCATTGCCAAGAGCTGCCCAAGATGGATCTAAGAAATTCAACTCCTCAATCCGCTCATCAAGCTGCTGGATTCCATCCGTAAGCAGCTCAATATCCTGATGGCAGATGATGATGTATTCGCCTTGGGCTGTTTGTAGAAATAAATTATAAGCCTTGAAAGCGTCCGCCACATTTCCAGCGGAATTGTCTAAAAACAGATACTCACAGATGGCTTGGTTAAATCCTCCATGTAAAAATGATTCAACCATCTCTTCGTACTCGCCAAGCCGAGTAACGATTGTACAAATGGAATACCTGAATTTATACTCAGGCTTTAATTTATTTGAAACTTCTTTGATGAAATTATGTTTCATTTGCTTGCTTCATTATCGGTATTCTATACGGTCTTTTATACGCACCTGCCACAAGGTTTGTCCAAACCGCAAAAGCTCGATCCAGCACCACCATGCTTCAGTCGCCTTACGGCAAAAGCGTCGCCATTTTCGACGCGCCCAATTCAGCCGCCATTTTTGTCTGAAGTAATCCACGGTCTCGTCTCGCCAGTTCAGTCCAGAAGCTTGCAAATGCTTTTGTGTGATGCTCCCAAAATGGTGGATAAACGAAGAGCCTGTCACTGCGTGTCTGAAGCCGCCCATACGAACGCGCATAAAAAAATCTTCATCTTCATTGCCGCCTTTGCGGAAATTTTCATCAAACACGCCGACGGTTTCGATGACTTTTTTGCGGACAAGGAATGCCACGCCGTGCGCTCCGCCCACACGTTTCACATCTCTCATCTTTGCTGCGAATTCAGAAGCGTATTTGGGTAGGTCGTAATTCAGCTCGTTTTCACACATCGCGGGGCAGGCGATGCCAAGGTTTTCCCTCTCTGCAAATCCAACCAGACTCTCAAGCCAGCCTTGGGTCACCAGGACATCGTTGTTCAGGAACATTGTCCATTCACGGCGCAACAGGTTGTACCCCTGATTCCATGCGGCAGCACAGGCGCGGTTGGTCGCGTTGTGAATCACACGCAACCCTTGTCTGCCATCCAGAAACTCTTTCGTCCCGTCTGTGGATGCATTGTTCACCACCACAATCATGGAATCTGGATATCCGCATGCGTTCAGACTGTTCAGGCATTGGCGCGTGTAATGAAGCTGGTTGAATACAGGAATGACTATGACGGCGTCCATTTTGTTATAATGCGAGGGTTGCAATTTCGCCAGTTTAAGACGAGCCAATTTTGATTTCGGCGTCTGTGTGTGGAGACGCATCTTGCCTATATCAACCTGTAGTTCTTGTGAACGCCTATCTCCAATCCAGTGGCCTTGTTGACGAGCAACGCAACGTCTTCCCAGAAATATTTTTTCTTGAACCGGATGAGCGGGTTTCGCGAGCGATACCTCCAGTCCGCTGCCGCCACGGTATCCCGCATTTCCGCCGGGTGTGTGCCCGTGAAGCTCTTTACCTTTTGATCGTCGTCGTAATAATTCGCCGGGCGCGGTTGGAATTTTTTGATCGTCTCGTCATCGTGCCAGAGTTTGGCAAAACTTTCAGCGCGTTTCCGTGCCAGGTTTGGGTGTCGAGCGTGACCGTAGTGGAGGTAATGGCCGCCGGATTTTTTAACAGTCAGCTTCCGGCCATCCACGGCTCTGAATCCTTGGGCGTCACCGCGTGAGCGAATTTGGCTGTTGCGCCGTATTACGCGCACCTCTTTGTAATACCAGCCAAATCCGCAGGTTTGCGTCCAGTAATCGCCGTAGAAATGAGTGTAGTCCACCAGCAAGCCTTGAACGGCGGGGGTTTTCAACTCCTCATCCATCGAGGTCCGCATCAATGCAGCTGTATCTTCATGCAACACTTCGTCGCCTTGGATATAAACGCACCAATCACCCGTGCATTGATCCAATGCCAGATTCGTGTGATGGGAGAGGATCAGGCCGCCTTTGCGCATGGACTCGTCCCAATCGGTTTCGATGATCTTGATCCTTGCGTCGCCGATGGCGCGCACCGCTTCGAGCGTGGCGTCAGTGGAGCGTGGAACATTGACAATGATCTCGTCACAAAGCGGCAGGAGAGACCGGATGGATTGAATGAATGGGTATCCGAGTTGGATACC
This sequence comes from Verrucomicrobiota bacterium, assembly GCA_031384405.1. GTDB lineage: Bacteria > Verrucomicrobiota > Verrucomicrobiia > Limisphaerales > JADLHS01 > JADLHS01. Next base: position 9,039 of record JANNAO010000068.1, read on the forward strand.
ATTTCGGATGAATGTGAACCCGCTGATTTTCATGTATTGCGTGATTGCACCACAAGCATTTCAACGATTTACAAACAAAACGAGGAAATTCTCCCCAACAGGAAATTCATGACAATTCAATGAACAAAGATTTCTTTTTGATGGAGACCACTGGATAACGTTTTCACACAAAAGAATGGAGTCTCGGACGACATCAGCGGTTTTTCCATGCCGCGCTGCGTGTTGTACGAGGGGCGCTGGATACGTCACGGAGATTGGTATCCCGACCGACTCACGCGTTTGTTTCGGCGCGAGCGGGTGAAATTCGCGGGTGGTCGCGTTCATGAGCGATTGGAAATCTCCGGGACGGTGACGGCTCTGGGCGGCGACCTCCATCATTACTCGTTCCGCGATGCAGCAGATCATCGGGCGCGTGGCGACCGTTATGCGAAGCTGTGGGCGCAGGATAAATACGAGGCCGGGAAAACTGCTGGTAAATTGTATCCAATCCTGCACGGAGCGTTCCGATGGTTTCGCGGTTACATGTTGAAGCGCGGATTTCTCGACGGTGCACAAGGCTGGCGCATCGCGAACATCTCCGCGCGTGAAGTGGCATTGAAGTATCGGCTGTTGCGTGAACTGAACCAGCGCGGGCGCAAATAAGTAGCAGATGATGTGATACCAACTACCAGAGATAACCGGTCGAATCATCAAAAGCCCCTCACCCCGTCCCTCTCCCCATCCGATGGGGAGAGGGTGGCCGAAGGTCGGGTGAGGGGTTGGCGGGCGTTCTACCAACTATCAATCGCAGTTGGTATAAGTAACAGCCGACGTGAGCCGGCTCAATCTGGCGGCGGCAGAAGTCGGAAGCCGGAAGTCGGAGAGAAAAGTTAGAGCCGATTTACATCGGCTGCTACGAGATCAAAGCAAAACGCCCCGACAGCGATGTCGGGGCGTTGAAATGTTCGAGTTGGATCAGAACGAGTAACTCACGCCTATCTTTACGATGGGGTAGAACTTGTAGTCCTCGGCTTCCTTTTCAATCTTGGCTTCTTCCGCTGCGACATCGTCCAAGTAAGCCTGGTTGCCGTTATAAGCACTGTTCGGGGTACTCAGTGTAACTTTAGGGCTACCGGTGTAAGCCACCCCGAGTTCGCCACTCAACGCCCAGCGTTTTGATTTTCCGAAATAGAAACTCGTCCCGACACTCACATAGGGTGAAAGAATTTGTTGTTTGATCTCAAGATCAACGCCGTTCGTAAATCCTGATTGAAGATAGTTCACGCCATTAAAGACGAACGACGAGCCACTCACTCCAGAGTTTTGTACGTTTGCCGTAAATTCGTTCTGGTTGATAAGCACGCCCAAGCTTACGCGAAATGAACTCTTGGCCGACGGGTAGTAGTCCAGCGCAACTGGTTCAGACAGTAAGCGAATGGACGCCTTAAATTTCTGATCCACGGCTGGCGAAAGCCCTGGGTCGCGGGTGGTGTAAGTGAACTCATCCGTGTCGTAGGAAAAATAGTTCACGCCGCCACGGACGCCGAAATGATCTGAGAAGCGCAGGCTTGCCGAGCCGCCGAAGCCGGTTGTGCCCGCGTCCACGCCGATCGTCACGGCGCGATAGTTCGGTTCGTCAGCCGCAGTCAGTTGAGTCGCACCAAGAACCAAGCTGCATACCAAGATGCCAATAGTCTTTTTCATTGTTGTCTGCATAGTCGTGTTAAGTGTCCTCTCCAGGACAGCTCCCCACTTAGCCAGTGCCATGCCACGACGCAGATTGTTTTTGAAATCCCTATTTTGCCTGCAATTAAGAAGGTTTGTGAGCAACCCGGCAAATTTTGCCGGGCAAAATTTTCCCTCATCCGCGTTCCAAATCAGAGCAGCCTCAAGTTAAAAATGAACACTTGGATGCGGTTTCTAACTTGTAGGGCCCGACGTAAGGAGTGCGCAACGAATCGCCTCGTCACCTCGTCGCCTACAGAGCTTGGGGAAACCTCGCGAAGAGCGGACTTCCTGCGTCACGTCGTCAACGCGGCGTCCCAATCTTTCCACACCGGTTCGTAACCGAGGCTTTGGATCAACTTCGCCACTTCTTCGGGCGAGCGGTCGTCGGCGATGTTGAATTGCCCGGTGGCAGTCGTGGCTTTTGTTTGGTGGGGTGAGTCTGAGGTTGAATCGGCTCGCGAGGACTCTCGCCCCACCGCCCATTCGCTCGAACCCGCTTCGATGATTCTGCCGCGCACAGTCTGATGGATGTTTTCTTTGCCCGCGCCTGTGTAACCGCCGGGTTCAGTGTGACTGCCCGCGCTGATGAGCGTGATGCCGAGCGGGAAAAGCCCATCACGCAACTTCGCAGGCTCTCGCGTGGAAAGAACAATGCCGACATCCGGGAACATCAGGCGGAATGCGCACACGAGTTGCACCAGTTCGCGGTCGCTCATGTGAGTGAGCGGCTCGAATTCTCCAGCGCATGGGCGGAGTCTCGGCAAAGAGATTGTCACCTGCGCCTTCCAACAGTTGCGAAGCAGATAATCCGCATGAGCCGCGACGCTCAACGCTTCATGGCGCCAGTCCGCCAAACCAAACAATGCGCCGATGCCGAGCCGACGAAATCCCGCAGTGTAAGCGCGCTCCGGAGTTTCGAGTCGCCAATCGAAATTCTTCTTCGGTCCGGCGGTGTGCATATCGTCATAGATCGCGCGATCGTATGTTTCCTGATAAACGACCAAGCCATCCGCACCCGCTGTCACCATCGGACGATACTCGTCGGTTTCCATCGGCCCGACTTCGAGCGACACGCTGGGAATTTCCTCGTGCAACGCGGCGACACATTCGGCCATGTAGCCATTGGAAACAAACTTGGGGTGCTCGCCCGCGACGAGAAGAATGTTGCGAAAGCCTTGCGCCGCCAACGCGCGCGCTTCGCGACGGACTTCATCCACGGATAGCGTCACGCGCAAGATGGCGTTGTCGCGGGAGAAGCCGCAATACTTGCAGTTGTTGATGCACTCGTTGGAAAGATAGAGCGGCGCGAAGAGCCGGATGACTTTGCCGAAGCGTTGCTGGGTGATCTGTTGCGAGCGGCGGCTGAGGGGTTCGAGCAATTCGGCGGCGGCAGGCGAGATGAGTTGGGCGAAATCAGCGAGCAAGAGCTTGTCTTTGATCAACAACTGGCGGGCGGCGGTGCTGCTCGTTTCGAGCGAACGCTTCACGAGTGCTTCGAGTGGAAGGGAATTAAATTCGGCGACAAAACTCACACGAGCAAAATATCAAACCCTAGCGTGAAGTCGAGGTTGTGGGTTTATCTGGGTGTGACTGAAACTGCCGCTCAGTTTTTGGAGTGCGGAGACTTGTCGCCGCTTTCATGGCCTGAGCGACTTGTCGCTCAGGCAGAGCCGCGTACAGCGGTTTGACGCATGGGCGGGGCGTCTTCTTGGAACGGAGAGCCTTTCTCAATGCACCGCACCGCTGGACGCGGTGCTGCTGGGACGACGAGTCGTCCCAACAGAAAAAGCGGCGACAAGTCGCCGCACTCCACATTTTTCCCTCGACGCCCCAAACTTGAGCGGCACTTTCAGTCACACCCCGCAAAAGGCTTGTGACATATTCTGGCCACAGAATTATTCCAAATCCATCAATGCCAGAGAACGCGGCGTACCGGGCCGACAACTGACTGTTGATCTGAAAAGAAATCTCAATCAAATGTAACCTCTCTCTACCCGCCAACGTATCCTTAGTTGAGACGGGAAAACTCCGCCTCAAACACACAAAACACGAACGCAAAACATTATGAACTCGAACCATCTGAAATCCATCTTTGTCGCTGCCGCTGTCTGCTCATCTGGATTACTGGCTGTGGCGGCTCCGCTGAAACGTGCGGATGTGACCACCAATCCCGCATGGTTGCTGCATCTTGATTGCGACGCCCTGCGACCTACAATCATCGGTCAACATGTCCTATCGGAAACAGGCAAGCCCGAAGCCAAGGCGAAACTTGCGGCGTTTCAAACCATTTTTCATTTCGATCTCCGCACCCAATTGCATGGCGTGACAGTTTATAGCGAAAGCCCGTCGCCGGAGGATGGTGTGCTGGTGGTCTATGCAGATTTCGATTCCGCCCGCCTCGTCACGCTTGCCCAAGCAGCCAAGGACTATCAAAGCAGCGACCATGGATCAGTCGTCATCCATAGCTGGATTGATGAAAAGAAAACGTCCAAGGATGGCATCAAGCCGCGCACCTATGCTGCGATCAAAGGCAACCGCGTTATCTTCGGCCAGCGTGAAGATGCAGTGGCCCGGGCTTTGACGGTGATCTCAGGTAGTTCAGCCAATCTTGCGAGCACAAAAAACTTTTCTGAACTTGGCGTGTCTGGGAGCACTTCTTTCATTGAGGCCGCAGTCCGGAAAATGAAACTGCCTGATTCCGATCCGAACGCTGCGATCCTGAAGATGTCACAATCGCTGCAACTGGAATTAGGCGAATCGCAAAAAAAGTTGAATGCCAGACTAACGCTTGTGGCTGACAGCGGAGAAGTGGCGACGAATGTTCTTTCCATCGTACAAGGATTGGTATCGCTGGCAAAAATGCAGAACGACAAACCTGAATCGGTCAAGGTTGCCAATGCCATCTCACTGGCGCAGGAGGGCGACCGCGTGATGGCAAATCTGGTATTGCCCGCTGGCGAAGCTGTCGAAATCATGAAGGCCGACGCCGCGCGGAAAGCCGCCCTCGCTGACAAGGCATCCAAAGAATAATGGGTAGTCACAATTCTGAACAACACAGGTGACCACGGAACGTTCAACGGAATCTGACGCAGAGCTGGCCCGGCAAACCCAGGCTGGCTCTGCGGCTGCATTTGAGCAACTCGTTCATCGCTACGAGCATCGCGTCCACGCTTTCGCCACGCAGCTCTGCTGTAATGCCGCCGACGCGCGCGAAGTGACACAAGACACTTTTGTGAAAGCCTTTCAAAGCGTGCAGCAGTTTGATTCACACAGGGAATTTGCTCCATGGCTGTTCACCATCGCGCGGCACAAATGTATTGATCGCCACCGGGCCGCGCGCCCGGTATCGGAGTCTGCGATTCCTGAAGCTGTGGATGAAAATCACCCCGCAGAACTTCTGGCCCGGCGTGAAGACCGACAACAACTCTGGCAACTGGCTCGACGTTGCCTGACGGACAATCAGTTTCAGGCATTATGGCTTCGTTATGCGGAGGACATGGATGTGGCACAGGTCGCACAGGTGCTTGGCAAAACCCGGATTCATGTCAAGGTGCTGCTCTTTCGCGCCCGGGAGATTCTCGGCTCCCGGTTGAATCCCGCCCAGACTCTGGCCGGGGCGATTCCGCCTGCTTCAACAAACTATCTTGCGGAGAAAACACTATGAAAACCTGGCTCGTAAAATTCAGAATCTCCTTCGCGCTAGATGACCAAAAGCCAGTTCCTCCTTCCGTCAAGCTCGCCACAACTCAATCAGAACCGCTGCGGCGTTTCGCGGATGATTCCGCCAGACTTGATCGAGCATTGAAGAATTCTAAGCCTGAAACAGAAGTACCCGAAGGGCTTCATAACTCGATCATGCAAGCGGTTAGTTCCGCAGAGTCTGCTCCTGTTTTTGGATGGGGAAAAATCTGGCCGCGTTTGATCCCGACATCGGCACTCGCCGCGTTCCTTGCGCTTGCCATTTTTGCAATCAACCGTTCTTCAAACGAACTGAATGTGGTTTCACAGTCTGCCAATGCGTCCGCCCTTGCTGACGCTAGTTCTGGTGTGGAAATCAGTGGCAGGTTGATGCGCGACATACCCGGTGCCGCCCTATCATCCCTCACTGACGAAATGGTGCGACTCAACCGCGATCTGATCGTGGCTCAAGAATGTCTCGTCGCCTGTCTGCCCTGACTGACGGGGGCGTCGCTCCATGCACTACGCACAGTCAACTCTTGTCCCGATCGGTTTCATACTTTGAACCTGACGGAGCAACCGACGCTTTACAATCTTGCTGAAAGGTCGCGCATCTTACTTTTCATAAAGCAATGCTAGGTCTATGAACTGTCCGCCCCCTGTTTGCCGCGTGTGGATCGCCAGCGTGTTGTTACCTTTGATCAAAGCTTTTCGCAACACCGCCGTCACATCGCGAGTCTCATAGGCAGTGGTGTAACCGCTGCCTTTCCAGATCAACTGGCTGTTCACGAACACCTCTGTGTCCTCATCGTAAAAGATCACGAGCGCGGCAGTCTTGATCGCTGCGTCTGTGAATTGGAAACTTTGGCGCAACCAGATGTCGCTGGTGTTCCAAGGAGTGCGGACGCCCGGCAGCGCGCTGCCGAACGGCGCATTCCCCAACTTCCACTCGCGGTCATCAAACAAGTCCGCCGTCCAGTTCGCGGGCGGAGTCATGGTGGTGAAGTGATAGGGCTTCGCGAGATCGCCATCCGCCGCTGCGCCGACGAGAACTTTCCAATCACGCTCCGTTTCCGTCACTGTGGGTTGCGGTGCGGTCGGGCCGGTCTTTTCGTAAGCCGCCTGTCGCGACGTGATCTTGTGCATCTGTTTCAGATCGAACTTCGGACGACGATCATAGTAGTAGAGTCCATTGAGTTCCTGCTCCACGTCGGTGAGCTGCGTGTAGCAAAAGCCGAACATGTTCGGATTATCCAACAGCGCGTTCACCAAGTCTTCATAGCGGTAATAAAACTCCTCCAAATTTTTCGGGCCATCGCCGTAACCCCAACCCGCTTTGGTGTCGCCCCAGACCGTGCCGCCGAATTCACTCACCATGAACGGCACGCCGAGGTCTTTGCGCGCTGAAGAGGTTGTCGAACCATATCGAGCCGGTGTGTGCAGCGTTGGAGTGCTGGAGAAGAATTCCTCCCAACGTTGTTTGAAGCTGGCGGGGTTCTGGTTGTAGTCATGGTCATCTCGTACTTCAGCGTTCGGAATCGTGTGCGACCAACCGCTCGTTTCAAACACCGGACGAGTGGGATCAATGGCTTTGGTCTGGCGCACGACGATCTTCTGCAACTCGCCAGCTTCGCCGGGAGTTTCGTTGAACGGACACCAGCCGATGAGCGCGGGATGGTTGCGGTCTCGCTGCAAAATTTCTGCCCATTCGTTCGTGTAGTTCGCATAGTTGGCGGGCTGGAAATTGAAACCCCAGTTCGCATATTCGCCCCAGACGAGATAGCCGAGCTTGTCCGCCCAGTAGAGGAAGCGCGGCTCGAAAACTTTCTGGTGCAACCGCGCGCCGTTGTAACCGCAAGCCATCGAACGCTCGATGTCTTTCTTCAATTCATCGTCGCTCGGTGCAGTCCAGATGCCGTCGGGATAAAATCCTTGATCGAGGATCAGTCGCTGGAACACGCGTTTGCCATTGATCAAGATGGCGCGGCCTTCGATGGATACTTTTCGCAGGCCGAAGTAGCTGGTGAGTTCATCCACTTTCTTACCGTCGCGTTTGAGAGTGAACTTCAAGTCATACAGAAATGGCGATCCGATCTCCCACAGCTTTTTCTGACTGAGGTCAACCGCGAGCGGATTGCTGTTCCGCGAAACCGGACTCGTCACCGAACCAACCTTCTTGCCGCTGGCGAATGCTTCGACCGTCAACATCAGACCCGTCGCGTCGCCATTCACCGACGCATCAATCAACACACGCGAGTGATCGGGATCAGGCACGACGGAAATGTTTTCCACGAACGACGAGCCGACGGCTTCGAGCCACACGGGTTGCCAGATGCCAGTGGTGCGCGTATAGACGCAGCCTTCGCTGACGGTGTGGGTTTGTTTGCCGGTCGGTTGTTTGCCGCT
>JANNAO010000070.1:0-3561 GCA_031384405.1 Verrucomicrobiota bacterium
CCGCGCGCATGATGTTGGCTTGAGCATCGCCACCGTTCGCCTCCAGACCAGCGGACTCCAAACAGTCATAGCCTTTTCCGTTCGTGAGACGGAACAAATCATTTCCCTCGATGCGAACCGTGATGGTCGCGTCACGACAAACGAGTTTCTCGCCGGACGCGAAAAGCTGGCCGCTGCCATAGCTGAAAAATGTGAAACTCGCTTCGACAATGGAATCGCCAAACCAGATAGCGTCCGCTGCCAACTCGAAGAAGGCGACCGCGTGGATGTCATCCTGCATTACGCCGCTCCGAGCTTCCGTGAATTGCAGATGAAGTTCGCGGTCATCCAGCAACTCGCGCCCGGTCATCGGATGTTTTTCTCCCTCATCAATCCCGCCGGTGAGTCAGTGGCGGATCGGTTGTTGGATGCCAAGACCGACTCCGTCTCGATCCAAATTAGAACCGCCAGCGAACCCGCCGCCGCCGAACCCGCACCGCACACCTTCGTTGATTTCCTCAAACTCGGCGTCGAACACATCGGCACAGGCTACGATCATCTACTGTTCCTGTTCGCTCTGTTGATCGTCACGCGCACCTTCAAGTCGGCACTCTTGGTCATCACCGCTTTCACGCTCGCCCACTCGATCACACTGGCTGTGGCCACATTCAACGTGTTCGATCTGCCCGGCAAATACACCGAGCCGCTCATCGCCGCATCCATCGTCTATGTCGGCGTGGAAAACCTACTACGCCACGGCGATCCGAAAGGTCGTTGGATGCTCACGTTCGCGTTTGGACTCATCCACGGATTTGGCTTCGCGTCTGTGCTGCGGGATTTAGGTGTCGGCTCGAACGGCACTGGCGTGGCTATGCCGCTGTTCTCCTTCAACCTCGGCGTGGAACTCGGCCAAATCACCGTGGCCGCCATCGTTCTGCCGCTCATCTGGAAACTGCGGACCAAGCCCATCTTCGTGCAACGCTGGGTGCCCGCTTGCTCTATCGCCGTCGCGCTGGCGGGCAGCTACTGGTTCATCCAAAGAGTTTGGTTTTAATCGTCTGTCTGAAAAGTATGAGCGGCGGTGTTGATGAAAATCACCGACACGAGAAAATTAACTTTCCCAGACCTCGCGAGTCCGCAACATTCCCGGTGGCAGGATTTTTAACATGATTCTCTACAATTTGTTTCCGTTGCTCGCAGGGCCGTTCAACCGCTGGCAACCGCACTTGCAACGCGCCAACGAGATGGGATTCGACTGGGTTTATGTGAATCCCATCCAGCGCACCGGTCAGTCAGGCAGTCTCTATTCCATCGCGGATTATTTCCAACTGAACCCTGCCCTGCTCGAACCCGGTAACTCCGTGACGCCCGACGACCAATGCCGCGCGATGATCTCCCAGGCTCACGCCAGCGGATTGAAACTGATGATTGATCTCGTCATCAATCACAGTGCTTACGACTCGGCGCTCACACGCGAACATCCTGATTGGTTCGTGCGCGAATCCAATGGCCGCATCGCCAACGCTTCCTGTCAACACGGCGCGGAACGCATCGTCTGGAGCGATCTCGCGCAGTTCGATCATCGCCACACGCGCGACCCGGAAGGCTTGTTCCGCCACAGTCTTCGCATCGTCGAACATCTCATCGCGCTCGGCTTCGATGGTTTCCGCTGCGATGCCGCTTATCAGATCCCCACTAACTTCTGGCAACGCCTCATCCGCGAGACCAAAGCAAAACATCCGCACGCCTGCTTCACTGCCGAAACGCTCGGCTGTTCCGCCGATGAAACCCGCGAGACTGCACGCGCCGGATTTGATTACGTGTTCAACAGCTCCAAGTGGTGGGACATGCAAGGCTCGTGGTTGATCGAGCAGTATAATCTCATCCGCGAAACCGCTCCCTCCATCAGCTTCGCCGAAAGCCACGACACACCGCGCCTCGCGGAAGAATTGAACGGCAACACCGAAGGCGTGAAACAACGCTACCTGTTCTCCGCGCTCTTCTCCGCAGGCGTGATGATGCCGATGGGATTCGAGTTCGGCGCGCGAAAACAATTGCACGTCGTTCAGACGAAACCTGACGACTGGCACGTCAACGGCGTGGACTTGCGCCCGTTCATCGCCAAGGTCAACGACATCAAACGGCGCTTCTCCGTGTTCCGCGAGGAAAGCCTCGTCAACGTGCTGCCTTACCACAACCCGAACATCCTGCTGCTCTGGAAAGCTTCCACCAAAGACAAAGGCGAAGCGTTGCTCATCCTGAACAAGGACGTGAATGGACATCAGGAATTTTCCACCGACCACTTCCGCCACTTCGTCCAAGCCGTCGCACCGCTCAAAGACGTGTCGCCGGAATTCCCGATGGAGTTTTTACCTGAACCATTCCACTACTCGCTGCGACCTGGTCAAGGAATCGTGCTGGTGACGCAGAGGAGTTGACGGACAGCAAGTGGGACAGGCGTCTCGCCTGTCCGGTTGGGCGTCCGATTGCCACGCGCCACTGGACAGGCGAGACGCCTGTCCCACTACGGAGACTGCGCTCCTCAACATTTCAAATTCACCCCCGCCTTCTCCAATCGCTTCACCAATTTCCGATTCACCGGATCGCCATACCAATGCGTCACGCTGCGGGCCATAACTTCCGTGACGCCATCCAACTTCAACAACCGCTCGCGCCCGGTCGCAAACAAATCCTCCAGCGTAGCGAAATGTCTGCACAACACTTGCGCCGACGCCGCGCCGATGTTTGGAATGCCCAACCCAAACAACACCCGCCACGCCTCGCGCTTCAAACTCGCCGTGATCGCGTCGAAAAACTTCTGCGCGGATTCCTTGCTCATTCCATCCAACGCTTCAATCTCCTTCAACTTGAGCCGATAAAACTCCGCCGCGTCATGCACCAACCCGCGCTGCACCAGTTGCGCCACCAACGCCGCATCGCAGCCTGTGATGTTCATCGCCTCCGGCGAAGCCCACAGCGCAACGCGCTTCAACACCTGCGGCGGGCAATCTGGATTCGGGCAATGCCAGTCGGCAGGCTGGTGGGGCGAGACTCCCGGCGAGCCGTCTTTAGATTCTTCAAGCGGCTCGCGAGGACGCTCGCCCCACCCATCGGCATCACGCGCCAGTTGCGAGCCGCACTCCGGGCATGTCTCCGACGCATGCAACTCCACAGGCGATGCCACAAGTCTGCCGAAAAGTTTTCCGAGGGATTTGAACATGGTTTGATCGGTAGGGCGCGTCCGTGCGCGCCGTTTCTCAAGTCTGTTAGGGCTGACATATTTATAGTTGTTACCGGATTAAATATCCAAGCTCCGCCAGAAGCGACATTCGGAAATGTGCCGCTCCGCTGGAGCTTTTGTTCCGGGTGCTGGTTTTCTATAAACATGTCGCGCCGCTGGCGCTGAGGAAAGCGGATTCAAAGTCTCCGCAAAGAAAGCTCACTCCAATCCATCTGCTTCGGAAGAAGATCAACCGCATTTGTCCGCAGCACCTTGGCGAGCATCATCAGTTCAAAGTCGCCTACCCATCGAACACGACCCTCAATCGCCGCCACAATGCTCCGAGAAACATCCCAACCCGC
>JANNAO010000088.1:0-1763 GCA_031384405.1 Verrucomicrobiota bacterium
TCCAGAAGACCAGCGCGAAGCAAGTTTCCTCCGACCTTAACCTCTCACTCTCCATGATCTACAAATGGGCCGAGCCGGACGAAGGCGACGGAAGCGGCGCGGTCAATCCGCTGGATCGCATCGAGCAATTGATCCGCAGCACCAATGACCGTCGCATCGTGCAATGGATCAGCGAACGCGCCGGGGGATTCTTCATCCTGAATCCCAAGACCAACAAGCCGCACCCGGAATATCTCATCCCGGCCACCAACGAGATCGTCCAGGAATTTGCCGACCTGCTTTCCATCATCGCCGTGACGGCGGCGGACAATCAGATCACGCCCAAGGAAGCCAAACAGATCCGCGCTCGCTGGGAGGATTTGAAATCTGTGACGGAAGGATTTGTGGCGTGCTGCGAGGAGGGGAATTTCTCCGCGTTGAAGGACAAGCCGCCGGGTGTGGGTGGGGCGAAATAAATTCTCGTGGCAACCGACGTAAGGAGGCTCTGACTACATTCCGACGGAAAAGGAGAAAAGGAGAAAAGGAGAAAAGGAGAAAAGGTGAAGAGGTGCTTTGCACTCGCGACTGTCTCCTTTTCTCCCCCGCCCCCTTTCACCTCTGCGCTCCAGAGTGTTTGAACCTCCTCACGTCGGTTGCTATACAAGCTGCGCGCTGCTCAACTTCACCTTCAGCTTCGACACACCACCCGGCGCGAGCTTGATCGCCTCAGTCCGCACGTTGCCGGACTCCACGCAAACCATCCGCAGATACTCTTCATCACCGTAATCCACCATTCGCTTCGCCTTCTCGATCCACGGATTCCACACCACGGTTGAAACGGAATTCTCCTTCTCCACACGGATGACTCGGCGCAATGCCGCATCGCGAATCTCCGTCGTGTGTGGCGTGTTGAAATAAACGCGATCCGTCTCGGCGGTGAAGCGGATGGCATCGCCCTGCTCCGTCTTGCGCGCGAAATTGTCCATCGCATCCAGATATTCCACGCCCTTCAAGCCCGTCACGCTGGTCTGATGAATGTCGCCGACGGTGAAATACGTGTGCAGACAGTTCTCAAAAACAAACTCGCTCGCAGAACCGTTCTTCACGATCAACTCCGCCGTCAACGTCTCGCCCACCGTCACGACATACTCGACGCCGATGTCCGGCAGCTCTGCGCACGGCGGCAATTTGAATCGCGCCTCCACGCTGCCGTCAGTGTTCGTCTTCGTCCCGGCCAGTTCCCAAACGCGCGAGCGCACGAAACCATGTTGACCCGGCTTGTCCGCAGGTTTGCCGAACCACGGAAAGATCACGGGAATGCCGCCACGAATCGGAGCGTCCTTCTCGAACCGGCAATTTGCGCTCAGGAACAACAGCGGGGCTTCGCCATGTTTTTGGAAATGCGTGACGGTCGCGCCTTGCAGATATATCTCGGCGACGCTTGATGATGTTTCGATGCGCACCAACGGCAATCCGCCCTGCCCAGTTGTTTGTTCTGCTCGTGGAATCTTGGTCATGGGCGCAGTGTATTCCCGCCGCCCGCGCGAGGGCTACAACGTTTTTCTGGCTCTTCTCAATCAACCGACAACTTTCTGTTTCTGGGGGAATGAAAAGTTTGGGGACAATTTGCAAGAACGTCCGTCCTCACGCCAGCCAATGGAGAGAGAAGGGTGCGATTCAAAGTGACGGTCAGCATTTGTGGTGGGAGTTCTCGCGCTGCGAGAACTCCGCCCGCGTAGAGCGGGCGGAATCGGGCGACAAGGGATTGCGCCGCTGTACGCGGC
>JANNAO010000156.1:0-4187 GCA_031384405.1 Verrucomicrobiota bacterium
ACTCGGACACTTGGCGTAATTTCGCCCCATGACCGCCGCGAAAGTGATTGAAGAAATTGACGACCTCGCACCCGAAGAGCAGGCGAAAGTAATCCACCACGCCTTCGAACTGGCCCGCAGTCGGCAGTTGAGTCCCACAGAGCTGGGCGAGTTGGCAAATCGCCTGGCCACTTCCAACGATCCTGCCGAAATCATCCGCTTAAAATCCGCCATGACACGCGGGTTTTACGGCGAATAGCTCATGCCCAAAGTCCGCCGCCGCCAACTGCCGCGCGAGTTGTATGCCCATCTGCTTGATCGGATCCAACTGCGGGAAATCTCCAGCGCGCAACTTGTCCTTCTATTGCAATGGCTGGACTTGGAGACTGAAGTTCCCGAAGGCCGATGGTTCAGACGGTTTCCCGAGATGATCGTTTGCGGCGAGGGCGAACTCATCAAAACTTTCCTCCGCTCCGACCAGACGCCGGTTGGAACTGAACTCTGATGGAAACAAAACCCGCCAATGCCTATACGTGAGCTTTTTCCCACCGCTCTGAAAGTTACAGCGTGCCCTTGGCGCATCTACCCCGGAGCGCGGGTCGGTCCCCGCCCGCAGCGCATCCGGGCTTCTGATGGCCTGTTATGGCCAAGGTTCGCTCTCTCCACCCACGCGCTGCGACCGGAGACCGGTCGCGCTCCGGGGTCAAGTTGCGCCCACGTATCCTGACCTCTTAAAAATCGCATTGCCCGCCCAGCCGTGGACAATCATCATCACGACTCGATTATGCCTGAATATGTCTCCACCCACCGTCGGCGTTTTTCCCCCGCAATCATCATCAGCGTTCTCGTCTTAGGTTTGATGTTTCTCGCGACGGCTTGTTTTGCCGGAGTCGCTGCCACTGATCTGCGCTGTGAACATCTGACGAATCCTCTCGGCATTGACGCGACGAAACCGCGCTTGAGTTGGGTGATGAAAACTGGCGAGCGCGCGCAATCGCAATTCGCGTATCAAATCCTCGTCGCGTCGAGCGAGTCCAAGCTCGGCACGGGCCGCGCCGACTTGTGGGACAGCGGACAGATTCAATCATCGCAATCCGTCCTCGTGCCGTATGCGGGCAAGGCACTCGCGTCGCACAAGAAATGTTTCTGGAAGGTGCGCGTGTGGTCGGATGAGAAAACAGTGTCGTCATGGAGCAAACCGGCGAAGTGGAGCACGGGGGCTTTGACTCCCGGCGATTTCGGCGCGGCGACTTGGATCGGTTTGGATGAGCAGGATGTCACGAGTGTTTTGTCCGATACGAGTTGGATTTGGTTTCCCGAAGGCGACGCGACAAAAGCCGCGCCGCTGGAGACGAATTGGTTTCGCAAGGAGATCACCATTCCCGCCAATCGCAAAATCAAACGCGCGCTGTTCCAATACACAGGCGACAACGAATGTCGCGGCTGGCTTGGCGAATTTGATCTCGGCGCGAGGAACAATTTCAAGACAGTAAAGTGGAATGATCTCACCACGCGGATCGAATCGGGCAAAACTTACGTGTTCGGACTCGTGGGTCGCAATGAGGGCACGAACGAAAATCCGGCTGGCGTCGTCGGCTCGTTGACCATCGAGTTCACCACGGGCGAACCGCTCGTCGTCAGGACGGATGAAGGCTGGAAAGTTTCCAAGTCACTGGTGAACGGTTGGAACAAAGTCGGCTTCGATGATTCAAAGTGGGTTGCGGCAAAAATTCTCGGCCCTGTCGGGATGGAGCCATGGGGCGAGACGCGCACCGCAGAGGATCGGCGTTTCCCGGCGCGGTGGTTGCGAAAGGAATTTGCCGTGGAGAAAAAGATCAAACGCGCCACGGTCAGCTATTCGGGCCTTGGCTCCTCCGAGCTTTATCTCAACGGCGCGAAGGTGGGCGATGCCGTTCTCTCACCTGCCGTCGCGCAATACGACAAGCGCGCCTTCTACGTCACTTACGATGTCACCAAACAACTCAAGCGCGGCGCGAACGCGATGGGCGTCGTCTTGGGCGGTGGACGGTTCGCCTCGGATCGCGGCAAGGTCTATGCGGGCACGGTGAATTTCGGCTGGCCGAAACTGCTTCTCCTTTTGCGGGTCGAACACACGGACGGTTCTGTCAGCGAAGTGGTCAGCGACGGCTCGTGGAAATTGACAGTTGACGGACCGATCATCGCCAGCGGCGAATTTGACGGTGAAGAATATGATGCGCGTCGAGAACTCAAGGGGTGGAGCAAGGCGGGTTATTCTCCACCTACCAATTTCCAGTGGTTTTTTGGGGAGATGCGCGGCCAGTCTTCCGAATTTAGAAAATTACTATCTGATCCAAACACGAAGGTAACACTCGAAGCATTACCCCGCTGGAAACCCGTTCAACTCGTCTCCGCTCCCGGCCCGCTTTCCGCACAGATGATCGAACCCATCCGCGTCACGCAAACGATTCACCCGATCTCTTATCGCGAAGTGAAACCCGGCGTGCTCGTCTATGACATGGGACAAAACATGGTCGGCTGGTGCCGATTGCGCGTGAAAGGTTCGGCAGGTCTGACGGTGCAGATGCGTTTCGCCGAGACGGTCAATCCTGACGGCACACTTTACATGGCGAACTTGCGCGGCGCACAAGTGACGGACACTTACACGCTGCAAGGTCGCGGCAAAGAAGTCTGGGAGCCGCGCTTCACGTATCATGGTTTCCGCTATGTCGAGGTGACAGGTCTGCCGGGTATCGCGACGCTGGCTGCGTTGGAAGGTCGCGTGGTTCACGATGACGTGGCGCGGGCGGGTGTTTTCAAATGCTCGAATGAATTGTTGAATCAGATCTATACGAACGTCTTCTGGGGCACGCGCGGGAATTATCGCTCCATGCCCACGGATTGTCCGCAACGCGACGAGCGTCAGGGCTGGCTCGGTGATCGCTCGGAAGAATCTCGCGGCGAGGCTTACATCTTCGACATCTCGAAACTTCACGCGAAGTGGCTGCAAGACATCAACGACTCTCAACGACCGAGCGGCAGTCTGCCAGACGTTGCGCCCGCCTACTGGCCGATTTATTCCGACAACGTCACTTGGCCCAGCACACTAGTCATCGCGCCGAATATCTTGCACCAGCAATACGGCGACATCGCGCCCATCACAGCGAACTACGATTGCGCGAAGCGATGGCTCGATTACATGAACGGCTTCATGACGAATGGCATCATCGCGAAGGACAGCTATGGCGATTGGTGCGTGCCGCCGGAGGAGATGAAGTTGATCCACTCGAAAGACCCCGCGCGACAGACGGACAAGGCTTTGCTCGCCACGTCCTATTTTTACAACGACCTAAAGTTGATGGAACGCTACGCAAAACTGCTTGGCAAACCTGACGACGCGGCGCGCTACGCGAAGTGGGCAGGCGAAGTGAAAGCGGCGTTCAACAATAAGTTCCTCAAGCGCGACAAGGGTTATTACGACAACGGCTCACAGACTTCGTGCGTGTTGCCGCTGGCGTTCGGTCTCGTGCCGGATGACATGCGCGATTCTGTTTTCAAGCAACTCGTCCACAAGATCACCAACGAAACCAAAGGTCACATCGGCACGGGATTGATCGGCGGCCAATATCTTTGCCGCGTCCTCTCGGACAACGGACGCGCCGATCTCGTCTATAACATGGCGACCAAAAAGGAATATCCCGGATGGGGCTACATGATCGCCAACGGCGCGACCACGATCTGGGAACTCTGGAACGGCAACACCGCCGATCCGACGATGAACTCCGGCAATCACGTCATGCTCGTGGGCGATCTCGTGATCTGGTTCAACGAATATCTCGCGGGCATCGCAGCCGACCCCGCGCAACCTGGATTCAAACACATCGTCATGAAACCGCATCCCGTCGGCGACCTGAAGTCCGCGAAGGCGACGTATCGTTCGCCGTATGGATTGATCGCGAGTGATTGGCGCAAAGTGGACGGGAAGTTTGAATGGGATGTTGAGATACCCGCGAATTCCACTGCGACGTTGTTCGTCCCAAAGATGGCGAAACAAAACATTACCGAGAGCGGCAACACACTCGGTCAGGCGCAGGGAGTGAAGCTCCTGCGCGGTGAAAAAGATCGCATCGTCCTACAACTCGGCAGCGGCAAATACAAACTTATCAGCGAATGAAAACAAACTTGAACACCACCGTCAGCTTTCGACCCAACGCGATAGCGTCTTGGAC
>JANNAO010000124.1:0-15030 GCA_031384405.1 Verrucomicrobiota bacterium
GCCGCCAAATTTGGTTCTTCTTGGTGTTACAGGTCCTCGTTTTGCTTTTTTGTTTTTCGTGTAGCATAACGACGGCGATTTTCACTTGTGAGCGGCAGTTTCAGTCACCCGCCACTCCTGACGCGAATCTGGACAGAACCCGGTGGGTGTGGTTATCTGGCAGCATACAAAACCTCGCAGTCGAGCCTTCTCAGGGAGTCGTTCTCGCCGGAGAAGCATCATTGTCATTTCTAGTTTGATCGTGAGGAGTTGTTGTTATGAAAAGGATATACGCAGTCATATCAGCGGTTTTTTGCTTGGGGCTTTTCAGCAATCCACAGGGTGCACTCGCGGCACTGGTTTATGTGGACGCGATTGACGGCGTTTATCATCCGGGCAGCGCATCACCGAACACGTTCAACGCCGCCAATAATAGCGCGACGGATTGGGTGACGGCTACAAGCAGCGGGGATATTGGAACTCCCGCCTGGGGCTATCGTAACACCGGACCCGGCGTCGTTTGTTTTGGTTCGTCATGTTACCAGGGAAAGTTTTCTCAGAATGATCAGGTGCTCTACACCAAAGTGACTGGTCTTGTTCCGGGCAATAGTTATAGCGGGTTGCGCTTATACTTCGCTATCAGTGCAACGACGACGACTTGGCGGATTCAATACAGCTTCGATGGTGTGAACTGGTCTTCGTCAATCCATCGCGATACGCCGGGCGTGGTGAGCCTGATTGACAGCACGAGTGATGCGCTCGGCACAGCCACGACGACTTTAGTCACTGACACGCGTTGTTATTATCCCATTCCCGGTTCGGTGACTGCTGATGGGGCTGGGGCTTTCAGGCTTTATATCCGTTGCCCGTCGGATGCCACGGATCGCGCCGTTTATGATGGTCTGGCTTACGACGCGGGTTCTGGACCGCAGGCGACGTCGCCCCAACCTTCCAACGGCGGAAAACTTTTCGGCACGAACATTCTCGCCACGCTCTCGTGGGTGAAACCTGCACCAGTCGGAACAGTCACCTGCAATATCTATTTCGGCAGCCAGGCTTTTTACAATCCCTCGAACACGAATCATTTCGGATTGCCGTTGATCCAATCGGGTGTGGCGGGACAATCCATTACGATGCCTTCGCTCACCATCGGCAATAAATATTACTGGATTGTGGACTGCGTGGATTCGGTGGCGGGATTGAGGGCGGGCGCGTTGTGGAGCTTTGATGTGGTGTCGCCGTCTGCGGCCACGGGACTTGTCATCTCGGAATTCATGGCGGGGAACAGCAGCACGTTGACGAACAGCTTCGGGCAGACAGGCGATTGGATCGAACTCTACAACAACAGCGCGTCCACGGTTTATCTGGCGGGTTGGTATCTCACGGACAACGCCGCCAATCTGACCAAGTGGAAGTTTCCATCGGGAACGATGCCGCCGGATTCGTATCTGCTGGTGTGGGCGGATGACATCAACGCAGTGACCAATGGCGAGTTTCACACGTCATTCAAACTCACGGCGAGCGGTGAATATCTCGGTCTTGTCCGTCCAGACGGCGTGACCATCGAACACGATTACGCGCCTGTGTTTCCAAATCAGGATGACGACATCTCATACGGCGTTGACCTTTTGTTCAACGGTGCGGTGGCAACGATTCTTCCCACGCAAGCTTCTTGCAAAGTCCGCGTGCCGACGAGCGACATCGGCACGACCTGGCGCAATCGCATTTTCGATGACAGCAGTTGGACGAACGGCGTGACGGGCGTGGGCTTCGAGTCCACGGGAAATTCCTACGACGGCAACATCAACACCGTGGTTCAATCAGCGATGTTGAACGTGATGGCTTCCGTGTATGTGCGCCTGCCGTTCGTGGTGGAAGACCCGGCGCAGTTGTCATCGCTGAAGTTGAACATGCTTTTTGAAGATGGGTTCGTCGCCTACATCAACGGCGTGGAAGTGGCCCGCAGCAACGCGCCTGTCTCGCTGACGTGGAATGCTTCGGCCACAGCCACGCGACTTGAATCCGCCGCCGTGGTCAAGACACCTTTCCAGATCACCAACTTGTTGTCCTCATTGCTCGTGAGCGGGACGAACGTGCTGGCGATTCACGGATTGAACAACGGCGTGTCGAGTCCGAAGCTGTTGATCCAACCTTCGCTGGAAGCCACGTTCAACAACGGTGTGACCGTGGAGCAGAAGCGTTATTATTCCGTGCCCACACCCGGCACGGTGAACAGTAATTCATTTCTCGGATTGGTGGTGGACACAAAGTTCAGCGTGAACCGGGGATTTTTTTCCAGTCCATTCAACGTCGCCATCACCTGCGAGACACCGGGCACGGCGATTCGTTACACGACGAACGGCAGCACGCCGACAGCGGTGAGCGGCACACTCTACACAGGTCCCGTTGCCATCAACGGGACAACGACGCTTCGTGCGGTGGCTTACAAAACCGGCTGGAAATCTTCCGACGTGGACACGCAGACTTATATCTTCGTCACGCACGTATTAAATCAACCAGAGTCACCAGCGGGTTGGCCGGTGGTGTGGTCAAACAACATTGGTGCCTACGCGAACTATTCCGATTACCAGATGGATACCGAAGTGATCGGTGTGCCGAACAATCTCTCCAACGCCGTCCGCACCGCGTTGACAAACATCCCCACGCTGTCGCTGGTCACTGACCTGAAACATCTGTTCGATCCCGTCACCGGCATTTATGCGAAGCCGCTTGAAGAGGGGGTGTTGTGGGAACGGCCCGTGTCGGCGGAAATGATTTATCCAGACGGGCGTGAAGGATTCCAGGTCAACTGCGGTCTTCGCCTTCAAGGTGCCGGAAGTCGTGGGGTCAACTCCACGCCGAAACATTCGATGCGCCTTTTCTTCAAAGGCGTTTATGGCGCAACCAAACTGAACCACAAATTGTTTCCCGACACCGAAGTGGATTCGTTCGACAGCATCCACCTGCGCGCGATCTACAATAATTCGTGGACGAAGAACGAAAGTTTGCAACGTGGGCAGTCACAGGAAAATCAGGATCAATTTTATCGCGATGTCCAACTGGCGATGGGGCATGAAACAGGTCGCGGCATCATCTGCCATCTCTACATCAACGGTCTTTACTGGGGGCTGTATCATCCGGGCGAGCGGCCTGATGATTCGTGGGCATCATCGCATTACGGCGGCGAGAAGGAGGAGTGGGATGTGTTGAACTACGGCGAGATTGTGGCGGGCGACCGCGTCGCGTGGGATGCCATGATCGCGTTGAGCAATCCGAACGGTGCGTTGACCAACCTGACCACTTACAACAATTTCCGCCAATACTGCGACGTGGAAAACCTCGTGGATTACGGGATGATCAACCACTACATCGGCAATCTGGATTGGGACAATCGTAACTGGTACGCAGTTCGTCGCCGGGTCGCTGGTGCGGGATACAAATTCATCTGCTGGGACGGCGAGCGCGGACTTGAAGCCTTGAGCGATCAAAAAATCACCGGCTCACAGAACAATCCCAACGGCCCATCCACGTTGTTTCTGCGTGCGACGAACAGTCCTGAGTTCCGCCT
Source organism: Verrucomicrobiota bacterium (assembly GCA_031384405.1). GTDB lineage: Bacteria > Verrucomicrobiota > Verrucomicrobiia > Limisphaerales > JADLHS01 > JADLHS01. The sequence goes on from JANNAO010000124.1 coordinate 3,548, forward strand.
GCTCGTAGCGGACAGGTTGCACAAACACTATTTCAACAACGGCGTGCTCACGCCGTCCGGCACGACAAATATCTGGCGGCAACGCTCCACTGTGATTGATGGCGTGATCGCCGCCGAGTCTGCGCGTTGGGGAGATTTCCGCCGCGATGTCTTGCTCGGCCAAGTTCCCAACACGCTCTACACACCTGCCGCACATTATTTCCCTTACCAAAGCAATCTGTTGAACAACTATTTCCCGGCGCGCTCCGCTACGGTCTTCAATCAATATGTTGCGCTGGGATTGTATCCCACGAATGCCGCGCCGGAGTTCAATCAGCACGGCGGCAACTTCACCAACAGTCGCACCGTCACCATCACCGGGCCCGCCGCCATCTACTACACGCTCGACGGCAGTGATCCTCGTCAATACGGCACGGGCGCGATTGTGGGGACGACTTACACGGGCGCGATCACGTTGAATCATTCCACTCGCGTGAAGGCGCGTTGTTACAACGGAACTAACTGGAGCGCGTTGCTCGAAGCGGATTTCTTCGATGTCATGCCGAGCCCGCTCCGCGTCACCGAAGTCATGTATGCTCCGCGTCCGCCTGCCGGTGCTGAACTCGCCGCCAGCACGAACGATTCAGCTTACGCTTTCGTGGAAATCCAAAATACCAGCGCGGAAACTGTCGGGCTTGTCGGCGTCACGTTGCAAGGCGGCATCCAGTTTGATTTCTCCAAAACCACGAATCTCACGCTCGCCGCCGGAGACTACGCCGTGGTGGTGGAGAATCCTGTTGCGTTTGCCGCGCGTTATCCGGCTGTGCCTGTTGCAAAAGTTCGCGGAGAATATTTCGGCGATCTCGCGACTGATGGCGATTCCATCCAACTTGCAGTTCAAGGCCTCAGCAACGTGGTGGCGTTTGAATACAGCGACGGACGCGGCTGGCCTTTGCCTGCGGATGGCGCGGGACATTCGCTCATCGCGCTTGTCACCGGCAATCAGTCTGCGGGACAGTTGAGTTACGGTGGCAATTGGAAAGCCAGTGTGAACGTACACGGCTCGCCCGCTGCACCTGAACCTTCCGCAACGTTCTGTCTCACGTTGAATGAGATCGCCGCGCACACTGATTACAGCAATCCCAGCTATCCGGGATACGATTCCAATGACTGGATCGAGCTGATGAATTGCGGTGGCTCAACGCTGTCGCTCAATGGATTTTATCTGAGCGATGATCCGGACAATCTCAAGAAGTGGGCGATCCCGTCCGGCACAAACCTGGCCGCCGGTGCGCGGATCGTGTTCAACGAAGTCACAGGATTTCATGCGCCGCTCACGAACGGATTCGGCATTGATAAACTTGGCGAACAAATCTTGTTGTCCTACGCGAGCGGCGGCGGCCCGGCCAGTGTGGTGGATTACGTGTTATTCAAGGGACAGGAAAACGGACGCACACTTGGTCGTTATCCCGATGCCAGCGGCGCATGGGTGACGTGCGTGCCTACGCCGGGAAACGCCAATGTCCGTGCGGGTCAAGAGCCGGTCATCTCCGAGATCATGTATCATCCGTCGGATATTTTCCCCGGCTTGAACAACACCGCGCACGAGTTCGTGGAGCTTTACAATCCGACGGCATCGCCTGTGAATCTCTGGGTGTTGGACGGCGGAACAAATCTCGGATCGTGGCGTGTAACGGGGCAGGTGGAATACACATTCCCGACGAACACGGTGCTTGCCGCTTCCACTCGCGTGTTGATCGTCCCATTTGATCCTGTGACGAATCTGACGGCGAAGGCTTCGTTCGTTGCGCAGTATGGGATGACGGGATCGGAAATTTTCTATGGGCCGTTCGATGGAGTTTTGGATAACACTGGCGGACGGGTGGCGTTGGAAAAACCGATCGGCCCTGATCTGCCCGGCGAGAGCAGTGGATGGGTGATTGTGGACGAAGTTTATTATGCTGCCACCGAACCGTGGCCGGTTGCGGCGAATGGTTCGGGACAATCATTGCATCGCATTAACGTGGCAGATGCCGGTCGCGATCCTTCTTCTTGGTCGGCGGACGACGCCTCGCCGGGATCGGGAAACATCACGCATCCCGACATGATTCTCGGTATCAGTGCTGTGTCGGGTCAGTTGAAACTCGGATTCAATCTGCTGCCCGGTTTCAGTTATGTGGTCGAACGAAAGACCAACTCATTTGCGAACCCGTGGACGCCGTACGCCAACGTGGTTTATCCCACCACGGAGCAAACGATCACCAACCCCGCCAGCGTCAGCCCTGCGTATTTCCGCCTGCGACGCAATCCGTAGGAATGATGTGTCTCGTCGCCGTATACTTTGCGAAAGAAAAAGCGGAACACGCATAACGAGCCGTGTTCCGCTTGCTTCTCGGTGGGAGAAAAGTGGCCGTCCGCAAGGACTACGGAGCGAACAGAGGCACGGGATCGCTCCACGCGCTTTGACCAGCGGCACCGACGGCGGAGACGCGGAACCAATACTTCTTCCCGCTCACCATCGAGTTGAGAGAAGTCTGCTTCTTCGTGCTGGTGCCGATGACGCCGTAAGCGAGCGCTTGAGCATCTTCAGCGCGTTCGATGAGATACGACTTTGCGCCGTACACGCTCTTCCAACTCACATCCGCGCTGCCGGAATGTTCGCTCGGCAACACTTGCAAGTCCACCGGAGCGGGGAGTTCACCGATCGGCACTGGCGGATTGCGAACGCTAAAACCAGCACTCTCAATCTTCGCTTTGTCACCATCACTTGCGGTTTCGATGAAAGCCGCGAGCTGCGTGAGCGTCCAATCCAACTCCGCAGCGTCCGCGTCCTGAATCGAAGTCTTGGACTTGGCGATGGCGCGAGCTACCTGAGCTTCATTGGCCGAAGCTTCAAGCTTGTCCAACTTGGCCAACAACGCAGCGCGAGTGGGATTCGTGGTAGGGAAGTAGGGGTTGTTATCGGTCGCAGTATAAACGGCGCGACCGAACTGGATTTTGTCTGGCACGGACATGCCGTTCAGACCGAGTTTAATGAGTGACATAGGTTTTGTATTTCGTTTGACCGACTCCGGGCTGGCGCGATGGCTGACCCGGTTTGTTTTCCGTAGGTTTGCAACAACAGCCGGAACAAACTCGCGTCACTTCATCGGTAAAAAATAGTCTCACCAAGGAACAACGCACGGGCTATTGATTCGGATAAATGCTTGAGCCATGCCAATGAATAACGCGAGCGAGAAGAAAGTTTGGTATCGTGGATAAATCAGCCGAAACCATTGTAAAACGTGGTAAATCGAATGCGATTCATGTGAGAACAACTCCCTTGGCCGCTTTGAAACGAGACACGATCTGCGCGGCTGAAGACTGATCTTGGACAGGTGGAAACTCACACACGAGCAATGTTAATTAAGACTGGAGCAATGTTAGTCAAAACCAGAACGATGTTAGATAATACGCGAGCAGTTTAGTCAAAAGACGAGCAATGTGAGTCAAGGAGTGAGCGATTTGAGTCGAGATTGAAGCCGTGTTATTCAAAACCAGAGCAATCTTGGTCAAGTTGCGAGCCGTGTCAGTTAAGATCAGAATAATGTGAGATGGAAAGTTGCCATTTTAATCTGCCACGAACGATTTACCTCTTGTCTTCCAAGGGTTAGGTGTTAAAACGGATGCAGTTCTTTTCCAGACCAGAGGATTATTCTTCTGATGAGAGTCTTTGCGTTGCATGGACTCGGACTTCTGCTGAAACACGACCAAATTTCCACTTGGATGTCCGCCTTGACGCGCGCGAGTCGCGCGTCCGGGTGTGCTTTCCAAGAAGGCCGCTTGGTCGTGGCCCCAGCAGGGAGTGCGCTCGGCGCGCATTCTCTTTTTTGGGCAATTCGAGGGATTCCGAGTCCGGGCAAAAAAGCTCGGAATAACAAAAAGGTCAAATCCATGAAATCCACGAACAAAATCATCCGGCTGGTAATGGGCTGCGTTCTCGCCCTCGGACTCACACACCAAACCTTCGCCATCGAAGGACTCAAACTTCAAATCCACTGTCCTCACGTTTTGTTGTCGTGGCCGAGTACGAACGATGAAACGTACATCGTGCAGTATCGGGCGACTCTCGACACCAATTCTACGTGGCTGACGTTGACCAATTTCATGCCGCCAACAACGGGCACTAACATGACCTATTTCGTTCACTCAAACCGCGTAGATTGTCCCGCCGGGCAGGTGTTCGGCATGATGATGATGTCCGGTGATGGAGGCACGGCAACCAGTTCAAAGACTTCAACTCTCTCGGAGGCTGAAATAATTCAGATCAAAAAAGCGCGAGAAGAAGCGCGGCTGGCTGCGCTTTATGAGAAATGCAAACTTGCCGGGCGCGAACCTTACGAGTGGGAATTGAAGAATCAACCGCCGCTCCCACCCTCGCGCGAGGAGATCAAAGCAAGAATCCTCGCGGCCAAAACCGCCAAACTTGCCACGCTTGAAGGCGAAGAAACATCGTTGTTAAATCTTGAAGGGGAATCACTCGTTTTGAACGGAGGGATTGAATCAAACGATCCACAACCGGAAAACGGTGGCGGCGGAGGCGGGGCATCCGAGCCGGGTTGCGGGTTTTATCGCGTAGTGAGGAATGGTGTTTACATTGTTGGCTTAACCAATTCAATTCCGCTTTCAGGAACACATTCATTCATACTTGAAGTCGGGCTGGATGATTCGTTTGCTTCGGTTGTTGGATTCAGCATCAGTCAGCAAAGTGACGACAACTCGGTGAACGGGATTCAAACGCCTCCGTTAGGAGCACGAATTGAGGCAGTTTGGGAGACCACTCAGACTACGAATGGGGTATACAATCTCATTCCAGAAGTTGAACTTGCCGATGGAACGGTGGTTACCGGTGCAGTGAAGACTGTGACTGTTCAAAACAACATTTCATTTCCAAATGGTTATCAAGTAGCTGGCGATGCCATGTACATCCAAGCGCACACGATTCACACAAATGGAACTTGGCACATGAACTTTTTTAACGATCAAAATACGTACTTGGGTTTCATCAACGGCAACGTGTCAGCAGAAGGATTTTGCGATTATCCCGGAGTGCAACCTCCAGGATTCAGTGTTGGCCTGCTTGATGTTGGAGGCAATCAGATACCATCCTCGACGGTTTCCGTGGCCGTGACCACCACGCCATCTGGAGGTGGCAGTTCAACTACCGCAACGAACAAAGTTGTGGTTGAGCGCAGTTGGGAGGGAAATAGAAAATGGGCGATAGCTTACCAGACAGTTTATCAGCTCGACGGTACGGCTGATTTGCAATTGAGGTCAATGATGGGCGAAATCGTTGGCGGAATTCAAGAAGGGCCTTATGGCAACAATTCAGTTGTGAACGCAACCTATGCTATAACCCCGAATCCGTTCAAGCTGCGCTTCAGTTCCCACTGGGGTCAATTATCGTACGACTTAGCCACCGAGAGCGTCCGCAATTTTTTCTATTTTGGACATGGTGCGAAAGGGTGGATTGGCAACAATGACATCAATACTAGTATCAATAGAGCTACGTTGCAGTTTCTTTTGCAGAACTCCCCAAACCCTCTTGTTGGCACAAATAAACATCCCTACCGGTTCGTTTTCTTGGATGGATGTGATACCGCGAAAGGTGACTTGGTTTTGGATTTTGGTATTCCCAAGCAAACCATCTATGCAACGAACATGATCAATCGCTATGGACTCAAACCACGCGCGTTTCTGGGATGGAAAACAAAAGTTGCCACTTCTGTTACAGGCACACTTCCACAGTCACACAAAACATTTATCAATCGTTTCTTTGAAATATGGCCTCAAATAAATCCGACGAATAACAATAACTACACACTGCGAGAAGCGTTGGACAAAGCGGCGATTGATCCAATCACCAACCTACAGTTCACGACGCTCAATGAGGATATAACGATTTATGGATGCCCTGATTTGTACTTCTACGACTGACAAAAGATGCTTTGGTGCGCCACGGTTTAATAAATGAACTCAACAAAGCAGGAGCGATGTAAAAAAAGGCAGGTGATTGTGCGCGCATTCGCCATTGGCTGTCTATTGGTTGTGATTGTGGTATGCGGTCTGTTCGTCACATTTTGGAAGAACTATTTAGGAGACGAATATCAGGGGAGAAAATTACTTGAATGGGCCGTAGATTTATCCTTTGGCAACGAAGAAACAACAGAGGATTTAACTGCCAGATCAAATGTTGAAAGATATGAGGCGGCGGTCAAGGCCGTTCGTCATTTCGGAACTAATGCGCTGCCGCTGGCGTTAAGGCTTTGTCGAGCAAAGAATTCAACACTGGAGGTAAAGTTGATGACCCTGTGCGATGACTTTAATTCCAAACAAAGCAAGTATCATCTGGATCGCGACATTCCCGACGCTGAAAATAAATGGCGGACTGGCTTGAACATTTTTCGCGCCCTCGGCTCAAATGCTGCGCCAGCAATTCCGACGCTGATTGAGTATTTAGATAGAGACAATTCTGCCGCAGCTAACAATGCTACCGCCGCATTGTATTATATCGGACCCGCAGCCATTCCTGAGTTGTTGGTTGTCCTTACAAACAAAAATAAAAGCGCGGCAAGTCTGGCGGCTTTTTGTTTGGGGAAATATGGATCGAATTCCACTGTAGCAGTTCCGTTACTACTGAAGTGTCTTGATGATGGAGATGCTCATCTTCGTGATTCAGCAGCTTATGCGCTTGCTTTGATTTCAGATGATGCTGAAACGCTCGTGCCAGCACTCGTTCGGTATCTCCAACTAAAACAAAACCGCCCACATCCTGACGTTTTTATGAAACTCCGCAGCTTCGGAACAAACGCAACACAGGCCGTCCCAGTGCTGATAGAAATAATTGAATCTAAATCGGGCGTGCTGATCTCTCGCAATGCGCTGACCGCATTAGAGACAATTGATCCAGAGAGAGGAAAGCGCTATAAGGCCAAGCAAGCTGATCACAAAGCAAATGAACCACAGCCCGCATACATACCGTAGCAAATTCGGATCAAATGGGGGTGACTTCAATAATCCGCTAACACCCATGATAACCAACGTGGCGCAATTAGCGGCATATAAGTTTAGGCTTTGCAATCAATGATTGGGGATGCGGATCAACTCACCCAATTACCATCCTGTTGCTGCCGAATATCTAAGCTGACAAAGAAGCTTTGAGGCTCATTGTGGTGATTGGCAAATCAGTTATCCACAGATGCGAATAACCTTCAAAATCGTTCAATTGGCGCAGGAAAAAGGACTTAAATCACTGCGAATATCCTACCAACAAATTATTTTCAAAAAATTTTCAGAAAAGTCTTGAGCCATACAATCCGTGGTAGCAAGATACGCACGTTCCACCACTAATGGGGGAATTTCGTTGTCCGAAAAACCCAAACTTCCCGAGGATTTAGCGACATTTTGACGTATTTAAGTGAATTTTTGTCCTCGGAACGTTGTGGAATAACACGGGAAATACTAAACCTAAAAATACCATGATTGATGCTCGTGAAGACGTTATGACCGCCCCCACCAAATCTTCCAATCGCCGCCCCGCCAGTGCTACACCCGCGCGTGGAATGCGTCCGGAGAAATCCTCCTCCGCCAAATCGCTCCCCATCAAGCGCGTTTTCAGTGATGCCAAGGTGAAACCGTTTGATCAGATCGAGTGGGACAAGCGCACCGCCGAGATCACCGATGATGGCGGCAAGGTCATCTTCAAGCAGGACAACGTCGAAGTGCCGAAGTCATGGTCGGTTCTCGCGACGAAGGTTGTCGTGTCGAAATATTTCTACGGCGAACAGAATACTCCGGAGCGCGAGACGTCCGTCCGCCAGCTTATCCATCGCATCGCTCGCACCGTCGCTGATTGGGGCATCAAGGACGGTTACTTCTCCAAAGCAGACGGTGAAGTGTTCTTCGACGAGCTGACTTGGTTGTCCGTGAACCAATACGGCGCATTCAACTCTCCCGTTTGGTTCAACGTCGGCCTCTACCACCAATACGGTGTCGGCAAGAACTCCACCAAGGGCAATTGGTTCTTCAATCCCAAGACCAACGAAGCCGAACGCGCCCGCACTCAATACGAATATCCGCAATGCAGCGCGTGCTTCATCCAGTCTGTCAAGGACGACATGGAAAGCATCATGCACCTCGCGTATGCCGAGGCGATGTTGTTCAAGTTCGGCTCCGGCACGGGCACAGACCTGACGCCCATCCGTTCTGCGCGCGAAAAACTGAGCGGTGGCGGTCGCCCCAGCGGCCCGATGAGTTTCCTGAAAGTTTATGACCAAGTCGCCAACGTCGTGAAGTCCGGCGGCAAGACCCGTCGCGCTGCGAAGATGAACACGCTTCGTGATTCGCACGGCGACATCGAAGAATTCATTGATGCCAAGCAGAAGGAAGAGAAGAAGGCGTGGGCATTGATCGAGCAGGGCTACGATGGTTCTTACAATGGCGAAGCTTATGGCAGCGTCATGTATCAGAACGAAAACCTCTCTGTCCGCGCCAGCGATGGTTTCATGGACGCCGCGCTCGCGGGCAAGGAATGGTGGACGCAGTCAACGACCACCGGGAAACCGCTCGAAAAGAAAGACGCGGCCAAACTTCTCACCAAGATCGCCGAAGGCACTTGGATTTGTGGCGATCCCGGAATGCAATACGACGGCGCGATCCAAAAGTGGCACACCTGCGCTGGCACTGAGCCGATTCACTCCACCAACCCGTGCAGCGAATATGTGTTCCTCAACAACACCGCGTGCAATCTGGCTTCGCTGAACTTGATGAAGTTCAAGCGCGAGGACAGCAAGTTCGACATCGAACGCTTCAAAGCCGCTGTTCGCATCTATATCACCGCGCAGGAAATCCTCGTTGATAACGCGTGCTATCCCACCAAGGAGATCGCGGAGAACTCCCACATCTACCGCACACTCGGTCTCGGCTTCGCGAATCTTGGTTCGCTCTGCATGAGCTACGGTTTGCCTTACGACAGCGATGAAGGCCGCGCGCTCGCCGGTGCGATCACCGCGATCATGACCGGTCACGCGTACGAACAATCTGCCGAACTCGCTGGTGCGATGGATGCCTTCGCGGGCTATCGCGACGCGCGTTGTTCTGGTGTCGCCAAGACTGCAAAGAAAGACAACGTCGAATCCATGCTCAACGTCATCAAGCTGCATCGCGACGCCGTGGAAACGATTCAGCCGAGCGCGGAGTTCAATTATCTCAAGACCGAAGCGCGCAAGTGCTGGGACGGCGCATTGGCTCGCGGCAAACAAGTTGGTTATCGCAACGCGCAAGTCACCGTGCTCGCGCCCACCGGCACGATTGCGTTCCTCATGGACTGCGATACGACCGGCGTTGAACCCGACATCGCGCTCGTGAAATACAAACTGCTCGCTGGCGGCGGCATGTTGAAGATCGTCAATCGCACCGTACCCGAAGGCCTCCGCCGCATGGGTTACAACGCGAAAGAAATCGAAGCCATCATCGCGCACATCGAGAAGTTCGACACCATCGAAGACGTGGAAGAAGGCGGCGCGACTGTCCGCAGCGGATTGAAGGCGGAACACCTGCCCGTGTTCGATTGCGCGTTCAAGGCGTTCCGTGGCAAGCGCAGCATCGGTTACATGGCGCATCTCAAGATGATGTCCGCCGCGCAGCCCTTCATCAGCGGCGCGATCTCCAAGACCGTCAACATGCCCGCCGAATGTACCGTGGAAGAAATCCGCCACACCTACGTTGAAGCCTGGAAAATGGGACTCAAATGCGTGGCGATCTATCGCGACGGCTCGAAGCGTTCACAACCGCTCAACACCAAAAAAACCAACGAAGCGGGCGACAAGACAGTCGTCGCCGCCGTTGCTACACCAGACACCGCCTCACTCGAAGCGCGCGTCAAAGAACTGGAATGCGAAGTTGATCGTCTGCAAGTGGAGTCCGGCAAACCGTTGCGTCGTCGGCTCACCGACACGCGCTCTGCGGTCACGCATAAGTTCGACATCGCGGGACACGAGGGCTATCTCACCGTTGGATTGTTCGAGGACGGACAGCCCGGCGAATTGTTCATCACGATGGCCAAGGAAGGTTCGACCATCGGCGGATTGATGGACAGCATCGGCACGTTGACCAGCATGGCGCTGCAATATGGCGTGCCGTTGGATGCCTTGCTCCGCAAATTCGCGCATCAACGCTTCGAGCCGAGCGGCTACACCAAGAATCCAGAGATCCGCAACGCCGCATCCATCACCGACTACGTGTTCCGCTGGATGGCCATGCAATTCATCCCCGGTTATCGCGAAGCCAACACCGTCGTTCGCACCCAGCCCGAACTCCAGATGCCCGGTTTGCTGGAAGAGATGAAACGGCAGGTCAACCGTCCTGTGCCCGAACTTCCCATCTCGGACGACACCGACATTCTCAACTTAAAATCCTCGATCACCGGCGCGACACATGTTTCCAAACGACGCACCGTGAAATCCCTGAGCGAATCCGTGGCGCACTTCCAACAAGACGCGCCCACGTGTCCGAACTGCGGTCACATGGCCGTGCGAAACGGCGCGTGCTACAAATGTTTGAATTGCGGAGAGAGCCTCGGCTGCTCGTAAGAGCCGGGAGCGATCAAGAAAAGCCGAGAAGCGCGAGCTTCCCGGCTTTTTTATTGGATCGAACACGAACTGGAACTGTCATTCAAGGGTGAAGCGAACAGTGAACAAAAGGTGAAGGTAGGGCTCGTCAGTCCCTGCGCGTCGTCGTCTGTCTGGCCGAGCACGGCGCGCAGAGGACTGACGCGCCCTACCACTGCAAGCCTCACTACAATCATCCAAATGGTTTTGATGACTGGACGGTTTGGTGCTCACACTTTTTCAGATACGAGCGCAGCTTCCAGCCAACTCCCACAAAGGCTACGGCAACTATCAAAACGATGCTCCCATCCCGCAGGTCGTTCTTGTGAGCATCGCTGATCTTCTGCTCTGGGGTCAAACTCAGCGAAAGAATCAAAAGCCAGACGCTGATGATGATCGCAAACGCACCTAACCCGATCATAAACCCGCTGGCCGCACGCATCGCCTGCAACTCGCCAATGCTCCATTCTTTTATTTTCTTCTCCGGAGGAAGTAGTAGTGGTTTTTCCATACGCGTGACGATGCCAACGACCCAAGCTCAGCGACCCGGCGCACGAGGGCGTCCGATTGCAACATAGATGCGATGGCCGGGTTCGCTGCAGCGCATGGTTAGGCCGCTTTGCGTTTATTGAGACTCGCATAATAGAGTGACAATTAGTTTTGAAATGGTTAATTTGGGGGATGGGAATGAAACGAGATCATAAGCAGATGGAGAAGCGACGGCTTCAGGCGGCGAAACTCTTTGATAAAGGGTGTTCGAGTTCGGCGGTCGCCAAGCGGCTTGGGGTTGTCCGGCAAGTCAGCCACCGCTGGAAAAAGACGTGGGAAGAGGGCGGCGTCAAGGCACTGGCCAGCAAA
>JANNAO010000423.1:0-12795 GCA_031384405.1 Verrucomicrobiota bacterium
GGGTTCGACTAAGTTGGCGCGGGCTTCATCGGAAAATAGATATTCACGACTGTAGAATTTAAATGGATAATCTTTATCGCATTTTTCAATCAGCGCATTAATTTTATCCACAACTGAATCAAAATTTTCAGAGCGTGAAAAATCATCCTGGGGAAAGACGTTGCGCCTCATCAACCCTGAAAGGGTTGAATCCATGGGGCGCAAAGGGTGATGCAACCCCGTTGGGGTTGGACATGTTGTTTTTGGCGTTCAACCCAGGGTAGCTCGTTCCTCGCAACCGCTGGGCTGAGTGATGGAATCCCTTTGGGATTCTCAGAATGAATTTCCGAAAGAGATTAGAGTTAAACGTGAAATTGTTTTGCGGCGGAGAGTCCACCCGTGCTCCATGCCACACAAACATGCTGACTCCTCCGCATGATTTGCGTTGAAGAAGTTTTCGCTCCCGCGCAATTTTATCGCATGAAACTTCACCCGGTCGGTCGTCGCACGTTTCTCAAACAGGTTGGCCTCGGTTTGTCCGCGACTGCGGCTGCGCCCTTGTTTGCGAACGCACAAACAAACGCACCTTCCACTGCACCGCTTAAAAAGATTTCCGCCAAGGAACTCTCTGCCGATCTCGTCATCATCGGCGGCGGTCTCGGCGGTTGCGCGGCGGCCATCGGCGCGGCGCGGAATGGGTTGCGCGTGATCATGACGGAGGAGACGGATTGGATCGGCGGTCAACTCACCTCGCAAGCCGTGCCGCCGGATGAGAATCCGTGGATCGAGATTAACGGCGGCACGCAGAGTTATCAGGAGTTGCGCACGCGTATCCGGGAGTATTATCGCCGCAACTTTCCGCTGACCGAAGCCGCCAAAGCCAATCCTCAATTGAATCCTGGCAACGGCGGCGTCTCCCGGTTGTGTCATGAACCGCGCGTGGCGTTGGCGGTGTTGAACGAAATGCTCGCCCCGTTCGTGGCGAGTCAGCGCGTGCAGATTTTATTGCGGCACATCGCTGTGTCCGCTGCGACGACCGGTGACAAGGTGGATGTGGTGCGCGTTCGTAATTTAGAGACTGGCGGGGAATTGAATCTCATCGCGCCCTACTTCGCCGATGCGACGGAGACGGGCGAACTGTTGCCGCTGACGAAAACGGAATACGTCACTGGCGCGGAGGCGCAGCGGGAAACGGGCGAGCCGAACGCGAAGTCCGAAGCCCAGCCGCAGAACATGCAGGGGTTCACCTGCTGCTTCGTGATGGATTATCTGCATGGCGAAGATCACACCATCGAGAAGCCGCGCGAGTGGGAGATGTGGCGCGATTACGTTCCGCCGATCAAACCTGCGTGGCCGGGCAAGTTGCTGGATTTGATCTACTCGAATCCCATCACGCTGGAGCCGCGCAATTATGGTTTCGATCCGGAGAAAGCCACCGGCTTGTTCCACTACCGCCGCATCGTGGATCGCAGTAATTTTCTCGAAGGCACGTACTCGGGCGACGCCTCGTTGGTGAACTGGCCGCAGAACGATTATCTGTCGGGCAATCCCTTCGAGTGCGCGCCGGATGTCGCTGCGAAACACATCGCGAGCGCGAAGCAACTGAGTCTCTCGCTGCTCTACTGGTTGCAGACCAAAGCACCGCGCCCCGATGGTGGTGAGGGATGGAAGGGATTGCGCCTGCGACCGGACATCGTGGGCACGGAAGATGGATTGGCGAAGTATCCTTACATCCGCGAGAGCCGGAGGATTCGCGCGGAGTTTCTGGTTTGCGAACAACACGTCGGCACGGAGGCGCGGGCGAAGGTTCTTGGAAAACCGCAGGATAAAGTCAGCGCAGAATATTTTCACGACACCGTCGGCATTGGCAGCTATCGCATTGATCTGCATCCCAGCACGGGTGGCGACAACTACATTGATATCGCGTCGCTGCCGTTTCAGATTCCGCTCGGCGCGTTGTTGCCGCGTCGTGTGGAGAATCTTTTGCCTGCGTGCAAAAACCTCGGTGTGACGCACATCACGAATGGTTGTTATCGCCTGCATCCCGTGGAGTGGAACATCGGTGAAGCGGTCGGCACGCTCGCCGCGTTCTGCGTGAACAAGAAACTTGTGCCGCGCGAAGTGCGGGCGAAAGGATCGTTGCTCAAGCAATTCCAGTCGTTGATCACGGGACAGGGCGTGCGGTTGACGTGGCCAAAGTAACAACCGATGAAGCGCGCAACTCCATTCACGATCATCCTCGTCACTGCGCCGGACTTGAAGACCGCGCGGCGGTTGGTGCGGGCGGCGTTGGAGGCGCGATTGATCGCGTGCGCAAATCTCGTCCCCAAGATCGAATCGCACTATCGCTGGCAGGGCAAACTGGAGCGCAGCGCGGAGGTGTTGATGGTGATGAAGACGACGCGGGCGCGCGTGGCGGCGTTGGAGAAACTCATCGTTGCCAAACATCCTTACGACACGCCGGAGTTTGTGGTGTTGAATCTGACCGGTGGCGCGAAGAAATATCTGGCGTGGCTGGCGGAGAGTTGCGCGTAATTGAATCTTCGTGACACTCATCACTCCAACCAAACACGGCTTGCGCCTGAGTCAGCATGGCGTGGTGATCAGCGAACTGCGCACATCACCGGGGCCGACGCATAGTGTGTTCGACGTGTTGGCGGCAACCATCGCAGTGCTCGCGCCACCGGGACGGGCAGTTTCCAAAATCCACTGTAGGGCACGACGTAAGGAGTGCTTTTCCGAACGACTTCTCACGTCGTCGCCTACAAATCAGGAGGCTACCTCGGGACGCATCGGAGTGCTGGGATTTGCGGGCGGCGGAATGATCGCTCCGTTGCGTGGGCTAGGCGTGGAGGCGGTGATTGATTCCGTGGACTTGGATCGCGCGGGCTACGATCTCTTTCGCCAACATTGCCCGGAGTGGGCGGACGGCGTGAACTGGCAACAAGCTGACGCCGTCACTTGGTTGCGTGAACAACCGCGCAACTTCGGTCTGCTCATGGACGACCTCTCCGTGCCGCAGAACGGCGACGTGTTCAAACCCGCCGTTAGTTGGGATGTGTTACCCAAGTTGATGCGCTCGCGACTTCGCCCCGGCGGTTTCGGCGTGTTCAATCTGCTACCCGCGCCCGGTGGTACTTGGAATTCCGACGTGAAGGGCATCGTGAGTGTGTTTAAGACGGCTCGGATCATTGACCTTGATGACTTTGAAAATCACATCCTGATCACGGGCGAAACTCTGCCCACCGCGCGCGAACTAGGTTCGCAACTCCGACAATCGCTCCGTCATCTCCATTCCCGTCAAGCTGGGCGGATTCAGGTGCGAACGCTTAATTGAACCGCAGATAACGCGGATTTCACAAGGTTCTGAGGTGAGTTGGCATTTTCGCTCCGTTTCTCAAATGGGTGTCAGCACACCAAGACTGTTAATGGTTAAAGAGATTTTCCAACTTCGCCTTCTCCGCAGCATCCACCTTGATGAGCGGCGGCCAAGGGCGTTTGAAGCCTTCGCCGGGAAGTTCATCGCTTGCGAAGCTCTTGGATTGCGGTCGGGCCGTCCACGGCCTCCAGCTTGCCAGCTTTGTATTTGGAATAACGTTGTTCAGCCAATGCTCCCCAAGCGGCTTCGTTCTGTCGGGTGCTTTCGTCGTCAAGGCTGGAGAGCAGAGTGTCGGCAAGCACGGCGCGTTCGGCAGG
Source organism: Verrucomicrobiota bacterium (assembly GCA_031384405.1). Classification (GTDB taxonomy): domain Bacteria; phylum Verrucomicrobiota; class Verrucomicrobiia; order Limisphaerales; family JADLHS01; genus JADLHS01. The sequence continues at coordinate 3,676 of JANNAO010000423.1, forward strand.
AGTGAGCTTGAGTGCTTCTTTTTCCACAATGGCTTGATCCAAGACCGCAGGATAACGCGTCAATCGTCGCGTGCAAGCGTCGTTACGATTACGTCTCTCTGGGTAAGCCGTTGGACTTGTACACGGAGCGCGGCTGTGTCGAAGACCAGCCGCAGCAGTTTCGCCAAGACTGGGGCTGCTCGTTTCATCCTGACGCCGCAGAGTTTTTCACCGTGCTGCGGCTGGTGCTTCGCACACAGCCGCGCTCCGTCTCAAACAAACTTTCCCGGATTCAGGATCGCTTTCGGATCAACGGCTAACTTGATGGCGCGATGCAGGTCGCGGGCTTCTTGGGAAACGGCCAGTGGCCACCAGCGTTTTTTGGCGATGCCGATGCCGTGTTCGCCGGTGATCGAACCGCCCCATGCCAGCACTTGCCGGAACAATTCATCCAGCGCGGCTTCGCTGCGTCGCTTCGCGCCGGGTTGGGTGAAGTCCACCATGATGTTCGTGTGGATATTGCCGTCGCCCGCGTGGCCGAAACAGGCGAGTTGCAGTTGGTGTTTCTTCTGCAAGCGCGCCGCGAAGTCGAACAAATCTTCCAGTCTGCTGCGGGGCACGACGATGTCTTGGTTGAGCTTGGTCAGTCCGGTGTCGCGCAATGAATACGAGAACTCGCGGCGGATTTTCCAGACCGCTTCGCATTGCTTGTCGCCGAGGCCGGTTTCGATGAATAGCGGTTTCTGCGCTCGAACGATGCGTTGCAATGTCTTTGCCTCGCTGAGAACGGAGTCGCGTTGGCCGTCCACTTCCACGATCAAGTGTGCGCGACAACCTCGAAGACGTTCGCTCTTGGTGCGTTTGTAGGCGGCGGCGAGCGTGAACGAATCGGCCAGTTCGAGTGCAGCGGGAAGGAAGCCCGCGCCAAGAATCGCGTGCAGCGCGCGGACGGCTGATTTCATGGAGCTGAAACCGATGGCGAGGTTCGCGCGATACGGCGGGAGCGGCAGCAGCTTGAGCGTAGCTTCGGTGACGACGCCGAGCAATCCCTCCGAGCCGACGAACAGCCGGTGCAGATCGAAGCCGGTTTTGTTTTTGTGCGTGCGGCTGCCGAGGCGGACAATCGTGCCGTCCGCGAGAACGACTTCGAGGCCGAGCACGTAATCGCGTGTCACGCCGTATTTCAATCAGCGTGGCCCGCCAGCGTTGGTGATGATGTTGCCGCCGATGGAGCTTTCGCCACGACTCGCCGGGTCGGGCGGATAATAGCGGTTCTGTTTTTCAACTTCCGTCTGGAGCGTGGCGGTGATGACGCCGGGTTGCGTGACGACGACAAAATCACCGGCGTTGATCTCCGCAATGTGGTTCATCCGTTCCAGCGAGATCACGATGCCGCCGTGCAATGGCACGCAGCCACCGACGTAACCATGCCCCGCGCCGCGCGCGGTGACGGGGATGCCGTGCTTGTTCGCGAAGCGCAGAATCGTGGCGACAGATTTGGTGGAGCGGGGCAGGGCGACGGCATCCGGCAGATGCGACGCGAACCATTTGTCACCGGCGTATTGCGCGAGAGTAGCGGGATTGAGTTTGATTTCGCCGGGCAGGAGTTTTTTGAGTGCGGCGAGATGGCGGGTGTGAGGTGAATTCATCCAAAAAAGGAATTAACGCAGGTGCAAAGAAGCAATGTTTGTAGATTGTCCGCCCTCACCCCGTCCCTCTCCCCCAGGAGAGGGAGTGAGAATAGGCACTCCAACTCGTCCGAATATCAACTTGGTAAAAGCTGCGGCTCTAATATTCCGAACACGCGGAAACTGTTCCCCCTCTCCTCGGGGGAGAGGGCCGGGGTGATGGCGGGCGTTGGTCCATTCACTTCTTTTCACTCGCTGAAATTATCGCGGAACTATTTTATTCCAACGGCTTGTCGAGCGTGACGGTGCCTTCGAGGAATTCTTTGGCGGCTGCGGCTTCGTCCTCCGGCACTTGCACAAGGATGCCGCCGGAAGCGATGGCCGTTCCACCCCAGATGGCCGAACCCACCTGGCTGACGAATGGATGAAAGCCAGCGGCCTCCAGTCGGGAGAACTTCATGTCAGCCTCGGTGGCGTTCAATTCTTTTGAGAGTGTTATCATTTCCATAAGTGATCTCCGGTCAGTTTGTTTTGGCACGGGCTTCCGCGAACACCATCACACCCGCGCCTGTTTGAACTATGTTCTGCACCTGAACTTCAATCTGATGACCGACATGCGCAAGGCCGTTGTTCACCACCACCATCGTGCCGTCCGGCATATAGGCCACGCCTTGTCCCTTGTCCTTGCCTTCGCGCACGATCTTGAGAGTGAGCAATTCGCCGGGGAGCAGCACGGGCTTCAGCACGCGCGACAATTCGTGCAGGCTCACGCAACTGACATTTTGCAGCGCAGCGACTTTGCCGAGGTTGTGGTCGTTGGTGAAAAGTTTTGCGCCAAGATTTCGCGCGAGCCGGATGAGTTTGGCGTCCACATCTTTTTCCTCCTGGAAATCCCCGTCGTGGATCGTGACCTCGTTCTTAGGATTCTGCTGGATGCTGTTCAACATATCCAAACCGCGCCGGCCTCGCGCACGTTTGATGTCGTCTGCTGAGTCTGCGAGTTGCTGAAGTTCCTTGAGAACGAATCGCGGGACGATGATCGTGCCCTCGACGAATCTGGTAGCCAGCAATTCTGCGATGCGTCCATCAATCACCGCGCTCGTGTCCAGCAATACCAAGGTGTCTGCCTTGTCCCGTCTGGCAAAACGCACGTAGGGGATGATGAGCGAGAAATCCTCCTTGTTGCTGCGCATGGCCAGCACCATGCCGATGTAGCTGAACGCGAGAAACAGTCCAAGCCGCACGAGCCAGCGCGTGTCGTCGCTCACGCCGTCGAACAAGCCGGAGCTGTCAATCAACTTGGCGACGACGATGCCGAGCAGTAGCCCAAGCGTCGTGGCGGAAAAAGCGCGGAGCGAAAATCCTTTAAGCATCTCGTCGAGCGCGATGAGCAATCCGCCGAAACCGAAACCGATGGCGATGCCGATGAGTCCTGCGTTGCCGCCGCTGATGAGGTCCGGGCGCAGTTCGCTCAATGAGAAGCCCGCTATGGTGCAGAGCGCGAGGAACAGGACGCGGATAGCCCAGAGTGATGCGATCATTTGGTGGAGGTTGTTTTAGTGGGCGCGGGAACTTTTTGTTTCCACATGATGCCCCAGAGTCCGCGCGTGTTCAGATTGCTGGTGGTGACGGAAAGATTGTAGGCGATGGCACCGAGGTTGGCGGCCAGTTGTTCATCGCGCAATAATCGCCCGGCGACGCCGCGACCGTTTTGAAGATCGAACATCAGGTTCGTGAGCGTGATAGAGGCGATCTCCAGATTTTTGATGGCCGTGGAGAGTTCCGCGCCGTTGCTGGCCACGAGAGAAGAGACGTTGTTAGCGAGCGACGGAAGTTGCGCGGTGAACGCATTAAGATTGCTCACGGCAGTGGTGACAGGGGCGGCGTTGTTGGAGACGATCCCGTTCAACCGCGCCATCGTATCCTGTGCATCAGCACTCAATCGCGTCATCATGACCTGTGCTTCAGTGGTGATGGTGTCAATGCGGTCCAGCGAGTTGCCAAGAGTGGTGAGTTTTTGTTCGGTCAACACCATGCGTCGCACATCGCTCACGGCGGCGTTCAGGTTCGTGGTCGTCTCGCTGATTTTCATGATCATCTCGGTGGCCACAGCCACGGCCTCTTGCATGTTGAACGGCTCGCGTGCCAGGACTTCAGATTGATTTACCAAAAGCTCGCCGAGGTCTTTCGTCGGGTAGATGGCGATGAATTGATCGCCGAGAAAGCCGGAGGTCTCGATCTCGAACTTCGCGTCGCTGTAAAGTTTGTATTGGGATTCGACCTTGAAAAAGATTGTCACGTTCTTGCCGCCGTCATTGAGCTTGGTGGAGGAAACGCTGCCGACCTGCACGCCGCGCATGAGGACTTTTGCGCCGGGTTTGATGCCGCCGACGTTGGCGGAGATGAGCCGGAGTTCGTAATAACTCTTGTAGAACGCCGTGCTGCGGCTGAAGAGCAGTGTGAGTCCGCCGAGCAACAGCAGTCCGAGAAGGACGAAGATGCCGACTTTGATTTCGATTCGAGTTTGGCTCATGGTTTTTCAGTTTGGACTATCGAGTGTGTTCCAATGGTCTTCGGAGTGCGCCCGTCCTCGGGCGCAGCAACTCCAGCTTTCACGACTGGCTTAAAATTATGAACGATTTCTTTCATGCGTGCATTGCTGTGGCCGAGGACGGCCACACTCTGTTCGTTCGGTTTGGACTAGGGATCGGCGACGCCGTTGATGAACTGCTGCACCACCGGATCGGCGGACGCAAAAATATCTTCCGGCGTTCCGGTGACGTAAATCTTTTTGTTGTGCAACATCACGATGCGATGTCCCACGCGCCGTGCGCTCCGCATGTCGTGCGTGACGACGATGGTGGTGACCTTCATCCGGTCGGTCACGCGCATGATGAGTTTATCAATGCTGTCCGAGACGATGGGGTCAAGGCCCGTGGTCGGTTCGTCGTAAAGAACGATGCGCGGGTGATAGATGATCGCGCGGGCCAGGCCGACGCGTTTCCTCATGCCGCCGGAAAGTTCGGAGGGTTTTTTCTTCTCCACGCCCGGCAACTCCACCATGTCCAGTGCTTCGGCGACTTTGATGGCGATCTCTTTCTCCGTGAACTTCCGTTCGCGCCGGAAGGCGAAGGCGACATTCTCCGCCACGTTCATCGAATCGAATAATGCCGCGCCCTGGAACACCATGCCGAACTTGCTGCGCACGCGGATCAGATTGCGCTCGTCCATGTGCGTGATGTCCTCACCGTCAATGGTCACTGCGCCAGAATCAGGCTGGAGCAAGCCGATGATGTGTTTGAGCAGAACACTTTTGCCACCGCCGCTGCGTCCGATGATGACGAGGGATTCGCCCTCCTCGATCCTGAAGGTCACGCCATCGAGGATGGGTTGCGGGCCGAAACTTTTTTTAAGATCACGGACTTCGATCATGGGGATGGGTAAAGCGATTGTCCGGCGCACAGATCAATAAGACACAATCTGCGCGGCCAATTGGAAGCGGCCAATTGAACTGGTGAAACCATCTGGCAAAAACCTTAGCAAGGCACTCCCGGCATAGCCAGAGTTTGATTGATGTGTTCGGAGTGCGCCCGTCCCCGGGCGCAGCCCCGAAAGCTTTCGGGGCTGTGGCCGAGGACGGCCACACTCCGCCCAAATCAAAAACCCGCTTCGGAGTTCGGGGTGAGAAGGTCTTCGTACAATTTGTGAATTTTATCCACCATTTGCTCGACGCCGAAGTTGGCGCGGACGAAGGCTTGGCCGCGTTGGCCGAACTCGGCGCGGAGTTTGGGATCGCGGGCGAGGAGGAGGAGTCGTTCAGCGGCGGCGTTCTCGTGGCCTTGCTTGATGAGGAATCCAGTTTTGCCGTCGAGACAGATTTCATCCGCGCCATCGAAGTCGTAGGAGACGACGGGTTTTCCGGCGGCCAAGGCTTGAGGCAATGCGCGAGACAACGCTTCACGGGTGGAGAGGTGCGCGAGGCAATCCATGATGCCGACGTAGCGCGGGACTTCATCCGGCTGGACGAGTCCGGTGAAGGTGACGTGTTTCGAGAGGCCAAGTTCGCGGACGCGGGCTTCGATGTGCGGACGGAGTGAGCCGTCGCCGACGAACAGCACATGGGCGTGTGGACATTCTGGGAGGATGCGTTTCAGCACGATCAGCAAATCCTCGTGGCCTTTGAGGGGGAACAGGCGGGCGATCTTGCCGATGACGAAGGCGTCGCGCGGGATGCGGAGTTGGTCGCGCAGGAGCGGATCGTTGGTGGTGTTGGCGAAGGGTTCAACTTGGAAGCCGCTGAAGACGCGCGTGTAATTTTCCGGTCTGCCGATGCCTGCGGCGAGATAGAGTCGGGTCATCGCGTCGGCGGAGCAGAGGAAGTGCGTGGTGAACTTGGCGGCGTAACGTTCGGCGGCGGTGAAGACGGTGTTGGCGAAATTTCCCTGGAACGGGCCGAAGGACGGGCCGTGAATGTGGTGGATGATGACGGGAACTTTGGCGCGGGCGGCGGCGATGCGTCCGAGGATTCCAGCTTTGCCGCTGTGTGTGTGAACGATGTCGGGCTTTTGCACTTTGAGCAATCGCGTCAGGTGTTGGAGCGCGAGGAAATCTTTCAGCGGATGAACGGGGCGGACGAGGGAGGGGACGATGGTGAGAAGGGGGGTGATGGGAACATTCAACATTGAACATTCAACTCCCAACTCCGAAGTGCTGCGCGAAGAATCGTTTCTTTGGGCGTTCGGAGTTGAATGTTGAATGTTGAATGTTTTTGTTTCTTCCGTGAGTCGGTGCTCCAGCGAGCCTTCCGGGCCGGTGGTGGGGCCGGAGATGAGTTGGACGGTGACGCCGGGTTTATCGCGCAGGCCGAGGACGGTGGCGATGGTGTTTTCCTGCGCGCCACCGACGACGAGCCGCGTGATGATGTGGGTGACGCGCATGGCGTCACTTGGGTTTATCCGACTTCTCCACGGGCTTGTCCGATTTCACACCCTTGAGTTCCGCGAGGCGGTTGGCGACGTATTTGGCTTCAGCGGTCTTGGGCGGCGCGTTGGTGAGATAGGATTCGTAATTGCGGATGGCGGTGTTGGTATCCTTGCGGCGGTAGGCGATCTCGCCGAGGCCGTAGCTGACTTGCGGTGCTTTGGGTGCTTGGCGTTGGACGAATTCGTAATCCTTCTGAGCGTCATCGAGTTTATCCGTGCGGAAGTTGGCGATCGCTCGGTAAAGCACGGCGCGAACGTGGGTCTCACTGGTCGTGTTCGTCTCGATGTTTAACACCTGGGTGAAGGCTTTGATGGCTTCGTCGAAACCGGCGACTTCGACGAGGAAGCAACCTTTGTTGACGAGGCAGGAGGTTTCATCGGGCAAGAGTTTCAACATGCGTTCGGTGATGTCGAGCGCGTTGGTGTAGCGTCCGTTGTCTGCGTAGGTTTTGCAGACGGCACCGAGGATGGTGAAGTTGTTGGCAAAATTGACGAGGTTCGTCTCAAGAATCTGTGTGGCGGTGGTGGGATCGTTCTTGGCGAAGTAGGCGGTGGCTTCGAGAGTGAACAGATCGGTCAGATTGGTACTCATGCCGGGTGTGCGAGCGGCGATGTCGCGAATCTCGCGGATCAATTCCAGCGTGCGATCCGGGAACTTGCGATTGAGATTGATCTGACCGAGCCAGAGGCGGCTGCCGATGTCGTTGGTGGATTGGACACGGACGCGATCAAACGCCTGAGCCGCCTGACGGATCAAGCCGCCTTGCAGGAACACGTAGCCTTGGGAGTAGGTGAGGCTGGGGTCATCGTAGGGGCCGTTGAGAGTGAGCACAGCGTCCCAGGAGCGGTATTTGCCGAAGCGGTCTTCGATGGATTGAGTGATCTGAACATCGGCGGTTTCGCCCGCGCGGAATTTTTTATTGAACTCCAGATTGTCCTGAGCCACGACGTTTTCGCGATTCAACTCGAACGCGAGTTCAAAATGTTTGACGGGCTGTTCGTAGTTGCCGGCCTTTTGGAGTTCTACCGCCCAATGCACGAGGCTGCGGGAATAAAACCCGGCGACGGCGACGGCATCAGTGTTCAATTCCGGCTTGAGGCCGATCTTGCGATAAATGTTCTCCGGGAACGGATACTTGCTGACGTCTTCGGGAAGAGAGGCGAAGGGCACGAGTTTCTTGAGCAACACTTCGGACGAGGCGGCCCAGAATTTTTCGTTCAGCGCGATGGTTTCTGGGGATTGCGGCGGGGCGACGAGATCGCCGTCGGGTTGGAGGATGAGGCGTTGCGCGAGTCCGGCGGGTTGGGTGATGAAGGATTCAAAATAGTAGCCGAAGCTCGGATGCAGATAGGTGATCGCGTTGGTTTTCGCGAGGGACTCCATCATCCGCATGAGTTCGAGGTCCTGGACGCTGGCGTTCTTGTCGGCGTCGGGAGCTTTGGGGTTGACCCAGTTCGGGTAGCGTCGTTTGAGGTGATCGTGATACGGCGGCGCGGTCAACCATTGCGAGCAGAGGAAGGTGTAATCCTTGGCGCGACCTTGTTGCGTGAGGAAATCCTGAAGCGTCCAGAGGCGGCGCGGATCGTCGCTGACGATGATGCCGTTTTTCGGCAAGCCTTCGGCGAGGTCAGCGGCGAATTGTTTTTGAATCTGTCCGTTCGTGAGGCGTATCTGCGGGAGGTTGCGGTGGACGAGTATGGTGCTGACGCTGACAAGCAGTGCGACGATAAAGATCAGCGTGGCGTGCTGAAAGAAGCGTTCGAGCGCACCCGCCTTGGCGAGGCGCGTGTCCACGGCGCGCGAAACCAACAGCAGATAGCCGCTGTAATAGCCGATGCACAATGCGCCGAGATAGTAGAGCGGGAGAAATGGGAACACGCCGAATCCGACTTTGCGCGGGCTGAACGCGGGTTCAAGCATCATCCACGAGCAGGCCAGCAACACGACGACGTGTGACAAGTGGAACGCAGCAGTGGTGAGGATGACGCCGACGCGGCTGGGATCGCCGAACGAGGAAGCCCAGCGGATCGAGAGCATGAACACCGGGAGGATGCTCGTCAGTGAGAGCAACAGGATGGTGGTGCGCGGGAACAGGAAGAGGAGGGATTTTTGCGCCATGATGTTCGACTTCAAAATTTCCCAGAAGGTGAACGAGACGCTGTCCTGAGCTGATGCGATGGCGGGCAACAGGAGATAAAACGAAAGTCCCGCAACGCCGCAGAGCGCCATGCGCGTGAGAAATTTCAGGTTGAAGAAAGCGATCTTGCGCGTCCAGACCAGCGCGATGACGAACAGCGGAAAGAATCCGATCATCGCGAGATTGTTCGTCATGCCTGCGCCGAAGACGAAGGCGGCGCGATACAGGCGGCCTTCTTTTTCGTCGAGCCGAAATTCCAATAAGCTGCGCAGGACGTAGGAGAACAGGAGCAGGTCGAACATTTCAACCGTGCCGTTCGTGCCGTGTTCCCAGAAGGTGAGTTGCAGGCCGCAGGCGACGACGGCAAACAGCGGCGGCAACCACGCCGTCGGG
>JANNAO010000147.1:0-1730 GCA_031384405.1 Verrucomicrobiota bacterium
GCAGAACCGACAAGCCCCGGCAGGGGGCGACAGAATTTCGGAGTTTTTCTTTCGCCCCTGCCGGGGCTTGAATTGTTTCTGCAACAACCCACGGCTCACGCCGTGGGCTAACTTCTTCCGCTGCTCCGCTGCTCACTTCACCCGTTGATACACTTCATCGAAGACCTGGCCGGACTCATTGACGGCGAGAACGTGCCGCGCTTCGGGGGTCAGCGACACCAGATAGAAATGCCGCGTGGGCACACTTTTCTCGACGTACCACTTGGGCTTCGCTGGATCGGGTTTGCGCACGTCCACGCCCCACGCGCCATCACCGAGATACGTCACACCTTTGGAATCAATCTTCCCGGCGCGGATGGGGAACGTGCGTTTGAAACAGTGATCGTGATTCTCGAACACGAGTTTCACGCCGTATTTGTCGAAGAGCGGACACCAATTCGCGCGGACTTCCCCGGCTTGAACACCGGCCTCATCGCGAAAGCTCGGATACGCAGGCGTGTGATACACGGGAAACACATGCGGGATTTTGCGACGCTTGGAGAGATTTTTGCCGAGCCACGCGGTCTGTTCACCCGCGACGGTGTGGGTGTGATCTGAATCCAGCAGGAACAGGCTGAGATATTTTCCGAAGTCGAGCGCGGTGTAACCCTGCGGGCCGGGCGATGAGAACAGCGTGTAGAAGCTCGCGGCTTTTTCGACGGGTTGACGATAGGAATCCTTGACCTCGTGATTGCCGATGGCGACGAGCATGGGGATGAGCCGACCGTCCGGCGCGACAGCGTTCGTCTTCCACGACGCGAAGTAATCAAACCAGCGGGTGAAATTTTCCTCATTCGTGCCGCCGTGCGCATACGCCAGATCACCGCCGAACACGATGAATGCCGGATCGAGTTTCGCGGCTTGCGCCGTGATGTTGCCCATCCATTGGAGATTCAGATAAACGTCGCCCCCGGTGATGAACCGCACGGGCTGGATCAAATCTTTGGGCATGGTGCGGAACTTGAACACACGCGCACCGGGCTGAAAACAGAACTCGTAATTTGTGCCGGGCAACAATCCCGTCAGCTCCACGATGCGAACCGTGCGTTCCGTGCCGACGAGAGGTTTGGCGTCGCCGAGCGCGGATTGCCAATTCGTTTTGCCGAGTGCGCGATAGAACAATTCAGACTTGGCCTCGCCCACGGTATGCCAGTGGACGGTCATGGTGGTGGTGGGATCGCGCTGCCATTGCAGATAAAGCGCAGGCGGATCAAGCGGGCTGTCGTCTTGCGCGTGGAGTGCGCCGGCAAACGTCAGAACCGCCAGGCATACGAGGAATGGATGTTTCAAGAAACGCATCGGTGCATTGTCCAGCGCAGGCGAGCGGCGTCAACCCAGATGATTGTTCGCGGGAGTGACTGGGCGCATCTTGACACTGCCCCGGAGCGCGGCTGTGTCGTGGAGACCAGCCGCAGCGCGTGAGAATCGCGAGAGATCCCGGATATTTTCAGCGCGTTCGTATTCGCGATGCGCTGCGGCTGGTCGAGGACGACACTGCCGCGCTCCAGCAGATTCGCGACGGCATGATTCCGGTTTGATCAAAATCGCCCCAGTGCTTCAAGAAAGCACACGACAAGGCACCCAAAGGCTTGGGTGCCTTTGTGTTTCCCGGAATCCCCCCGGGGCGGGCGGCTGCTACTTTTGTGCAATTTTGCCGGGCCTGTGCATCCGCTAGTTTGTCCGGCGTCTGC
>JANNAO010000161.1:0-2612 GCA_031384405.1 Verrucomicrobiota bacterium
GATCGCCCGAACCTGATGCACTTGTTGCACGAAGGTATCGCCGCCAAGAAGCCGTGGGCTGCGACTCGCGGGTTGACCTATCTGGCCAACGCCCATCGGCTCGACGCTGACACCAGCGGCGTGCTGTTGCTCGCCAAGAACAAACCCGCGCTCATCCAGCTCGCGAACCTTTTCAGCATAGACAAAGTGCGGCAGAAATTCTTCGCCCTCGCCTCCGGCCTGCCTAGCTCGGACCAGTTCGTCATGGACGCCAAGATCACCAGCAACGTCGTCGAGCTGGGTTTGATGCGCATTGATAACCGCGACGGCATGAAGTCCAGGACGGAATTCAGCGTCACAGAAAAGTTCTCCGGCTACACCGCGTTGAGCTGCCAGCCGCGCACGAACCGCAACCATCAGATTCGCATCCATCTCAAACACGCGGGCTTTCCCCTCGTCGGCGACACTCTCTATGGCGGAAAACCCTTGTGGCTTTCACGTCTCAAAAAAGGATTCTACCTCAAGCGCGGACGCGAAGAACGTGCGCTCATGGCCCGCGTTGCTCTTCACTCGGAAGAACTCTCTCTCTCTCATCCCCTCTCTGGCGAAAGCATCACCATCACCGCGCCCATGCCGAAAGACCTGCGCGTGGCGTTGCGTTATCTGAAAGAATATCGCGGCGGCGGGCGGACCTTTGGCGATTCACCTGACGAAGAATGATTCGCCGGACAAGCGGTCGGGCGCGTCGTCCAGCCGACGTGGCGGTGACCGTGGAGATCGAGGTGGAGATCGAGGCGGTCGCTACTAAGACACAGACTTGATTTACACAATGCGGTTCAGCTCCGGCTGGGCCGCGTTTTTTGTTTTGGCTCATCGGGTAAGAAATACTTGCTGTAGCCGACTCATGCTGTCTCGTTAAATGTTTGTTGAGTTGACCTCGAATACCGTCTCGCTATCGTCCGTCCGAACGCCAGCAATCTATTATGCAAAACAAACCATCTGAAAATTCCATCCCCGCCACGCGCCGGGAGTTCATCAAGAAAACAGCCACCATCGCCGCCGCACTTGCCGCAGCACCACTCTTGCGCCCGACGATTTATGGCCAAGCCCCCAGCACCGGAAAAGTTCTCGGCGCGAATGACCGCATCAACGTCGGATTCATCGGCGTGGGTGGGCAGGGCATGAACGCGCACGTCAACATCTCCAGCAAGAATGCTGCGGCGAACAACATCTCACAGGTCGCCGTGTGCGATGTGTGGGGAAAACGCACGGCACACGCGAAAGCGTTCATCGAGAAAGCGGGCACAGGCGCGAATGTCACCACGCATGTGGATTACCGCGAGTTGATTGATCGCAAGGATATTGATGCCGTGGTCATCTCGACGCACGATCCGATCCACGCCGCCGCGAGCATCGCCGCGATGGAATCCGGCAAGCATGTCTATTGCGAAAAGCCGCTCACGCGTTACCTCGGCGAGGCGTTCGCCGTGCATGACGTGGTGAAGAAGACGGGAAAGATTTTGCAGGTCGGCTCGCAGGGAACTTCCGCTGCGGCGTGGCATAAGGCGGCGGCGATGATCACCGCTGGCGAAATCGGCCAGCTCGTCTGGGCGCAGGGTTATTACTGCCGCAACAATCCCAAGGGCGAATGGAATTATCCGATTGATACCGAAGCGACGGACGCAACCGTGGATTGGGCAAAATGGCTCGGCCCGGTGAAGAAGCGCCCGGCGAAGTTCGATCCGCAGCATTTTTTCCGCTGGCGCAAATTTTATCCCTACTGCGCCGGACTTCTCGGCGATCTGATGCCGCATCGGTTGCATCCGCTGATGCTGGCGATGGGCAAACAGGAGTTCCCTTCCCGCGTGATGAGTGTGGGCACCAAGAACGTGGGCACGGACAAAAAGACGCCCGGTGCTTACGACCGCGACGTGGCGGAGCATGTGGAGTTGCTGGCGGAATTTCCGAGCGGCGTCTCCTTGATGCTCGCGTGCAGCACAGTGAATGGGCGCAGCCCGGGTTTTGCGCTTTATGGTCATCATGCGACTCTGGAGGTTGGCTCATCCGGTGAACGCATCGAGTTGAAGCCCGAACGCGAATTCGCCGACGAGATCGAGCCTGCGACGTTTGATGGTCTCAAGCCCACGGAAGACATCGGCGCGCACCATGCCAATTGGTTCGATTGCATCCGTAGCGGTAAGCAGCCGAACTGCGGCATTGATCTGGCCATCCGAGTGCAAACGGTCATCACGCTCGCAGAGACGTCGGATCGCTTGGGTGTCGCGTGTTACTTCGACGAGAAGACGCGCAAAGTTTCCACGGGCATCGGCAAGGAACGCCGCGAGATCGCACCGCTCACTTACGGCACGCTCGAGTTGTCGTAATCTGCGAGTTGAGTTTCAGTGAAACAAAAACGCGCCGTGAATAACGGCGCGTTTTCTTTTTGCGGCCTGCGTTCTTAACACGAACTCCGAAGTAGCGGCGGGCATCCGGGCCTGCCGTAGAGGGCCGGGCATCCTTGCCGCCCGGAACAAACGCCCGGACGGTCTGCGACTCAGGGAGTTTTCAAGCGGCGTGGAAGTGCGTGAGGTTTTTTCCGCCGGGCTGGAAGCCCCGGCTCTACGGCAGGCAAG
>JANNAO010000165.1:0-29397 GCA_031384405.1 Verrucomicrobiota bacterium
TGCCACCTGTGGCCGTCGCAAAACCCACGGCAGCTCCACCCAAGAGCATTCGCGGTAGCATCCAACTCGGCTCAGACATCCAATACGGTGCGCGCGACCGCGAACTGATCTTCGCGCGCGTCAAAGGGTCGTACGAACAACCTTACAAGAGCGACCCGAAGAAATTTTTCCGCACGTTCGGGGATTACAGCGCGGATTATGGAGAGACGGAAAGGGTGAGGTCTGCGAACCGCATGACGGGCAGTGTGAAGACGGACTTTGATTTGAACATCTGCACTTACGCATACAATGTTGGCAGCGGCGGCTACGACGAGATTCGGAAGATTGACGCGCATTACGAAGTCGGCCCCGGTCTCGGCTATCATCTCATCAAAGCTCCTGCGTTCTCGTTCGACGTGGAAGGCGGTGCGAACTATCAGGTGCAACTCCGCAGCGCAGGCGGAAATCTTGACAGCATTTTTATCCGCGCTGCCGAGGATGCCACATGGAACATCGCCCCACGTTTGTCGTTCACCGAGAAGTTCGAGTTCTTTGTGAACGCGGATGACACAAGCCAGTTCCGTTTCCGACTCGACTCCAACTTCAGCTACAAGCTCATCGAAAACTTGTCACTGAACCTCACGGTGATTGACCTCTACGACACTGACCCCGCTCCGTCCGTGGATCAGAACGAATTCCAGGTCCGCTCCTCCATCGGGATCACATTCTGACTCAGCCACCGAGTGAACCGCTTGATCAGCCAAGATCAGCGGTTAAGTTTCACCGCAACTCTTCCAACGACTGCACGCGGAATTGCATCTCTTTAACGATGGGAATGGCGCGCTGCAACACCGCTTGCTCGATCTGACCGGGATATGCCTTCATCACCACGCGCACTGCGGCGATGGGTTCGCCGTTGCGATCCCGCAACGGTTGCACCACGGACACCGTATCCTTCTCCTTGCCGTAAAAAACATTGCCGCCCGCAATCGTGCCGCGCTCGGAATCGCCGCCAGCTCCGCCGACTTCCGCCGCGTCCTTGCTCGCGATGATGCGCGGCTCGCCCTTCTCGTCGTTCACGTAAATCTTCAGCCCCACGAGGCGAGGATTGGTTTTCAGGCAATCACGGACGAGCGCGGCAGCGAACGGCTCATGCGGCGTGTAGTTGATGCGGGCATCGGTGAAGCGACACTCGGAATCTGATTTCGTCCAGAACCCGATCTTGCCGGAAGCGAAACTCGTGTCCGTCAACTCCGGGATCGCCTCGCGTCCGTTGAGCCACGAGCGGATTTTGTTGCCGCGACATTCGATCTTCAACTCGTACCACTCGTTGAGCTTCACCTCCAACGCCGGCCCGATAGGCTGGCTGCGGATTCCTGCCACGACTTTGTAAAAGCGGATGTTGTTGCCTAGCGCGCTGGCTCGGATGACGTAAAAGTTTTTCTCGTCCTGAAACCGGAAGACGATTCCCGCCATCTGCTCCACGAGTCCATCCACGATCTTGAACTTCGTCGTCAGCGTGAAGTCATCAAACTTTTCCCGTTGATAGACACACATGGAGAAGTATTCGTCCTTCAGATTTTTTCGCGTCGGGGTCAGCACCACATTGTTCGTCGCGCCGAGAGAGTCATCCACACGCGCGAGCCACAAACCAGGTTGTCCTTCACCCGCGAAGACGTTGGTGAAACCGGCGGGAGACTGCTCCGCGCCAGTCTTGCCAAAGTTCAAAACCAATTCCACGCCTCGCACTGGAATCGCGAGCAGACAGAGAAAGCCAATCAAACGAATTAACATCCCTGCGAGCGTGGCAAACCCGCCGCCCAGCGACAAGGAAATGCGCCTGCCGCCCTCGCATTCACTGACGACCCACGCACTTCCCAAAACGTCATGGACTGCGGTGGCAAGTCGGACGCGACACCGCTTTCAGACGTGCGAGGCGCACTCACATTTCAACACGCTCCAGCCCTGCGAAAGCGGCGTGGCGTCCGACTTCCTGCGGCACTCCAAATGCGGCCTCGGGTTTCTCACATCTCCTAACATTCGTTCACCCTCACCCGTTTTGTATCGCACCCTGCATACTGGGTGTGATTAAAGCCTGGTGAAGCGGTGTGCGGCATGTCCCGGAGCGCGGACGGTCCCCGTCCGCAGCACTCCGCCATTGGTACACGCATGGAATCTTTTCATACGCCTTTGTTCCTCCACGCGCTGCGAGCGAGGGACCGCTCGCGCAGTGTTCTTCGCAGGGTTTGACATTTTCACCGTGAGTTTGGACTCTCACCCGCGCATGACTGTCAAACCGTGGAAATTCATTTCGTCCAAACTGCTCAACAAGTTCCGCATCTTCAATGTGCGCTCGGACATCCGGGTGTCGCCGCGCACTGGGCGCGAACATGATCTGTTCGTCATCGAATGTACCAACTGGTGCAACGTCATCGCCATCACGCCTGATCAAAAGATCGTGATGGTGGAGCAGTATCGCGCTGGCTCGGACACGGTGGAGCTGGAGATTCCTGGCGGGATGATTGATGCCGAAGATAGCTCGCCCGTGGCGGCGGGCGTGCGCGAGCTGCGCGAGGAGACGGGTTATGAAGGCCGTGATGCGCGGTTGCTCGGCCAGATTTTTCCGAACCCGGCGATCATGAACAACGTCTGCTACACGATCATCGTGGAAGATTGCCGCTGCATTCATCCCGTGGAACTTGATGCGGGCGAAGACATGGCCACGCGGCTCGTGCCCGTGGCGGACATTCCGCGACTCGTGGCTGAAAATAAAATAGGCCACTCGCTTGTGGCGGTGGCCTTGTATTATTTCGAGCTGTGGCAACGCGGGATAAAACGCGAAAGCGCATGAGTGAACAATGCCCAGGATCGACCCTTTTCCACCATGCCGCCACTGAGGGCGATTAGGCAGAAGTCGAAAGATGTTCAACCACTTCCCATTTCTGATTTCGGAATTCCAGAATTTGTGTCTCTACTGGATTTCTGTCGGGGTTGTGCTGCGCTCTCGCAAATTTCTTCGCATCACTCACATCATCAAATTCATGTTTTGACTCGTCAACGTCTTGAACACGAAGTCCATCACCGCCTTCGTCAACGGGACGCATCCCTGAACCGTCATATCGCTCTATGCCTTCAGAGAGAACTTTTTTCAGGAGAACCACGACTGGTTTTTTGGAAGACAGGACAACAACCTGACCCATTGGTTCCGCAAAGGTAACTGATCTCAGACCTGGCAGTGGCGCAGAGTAAACAATTTGCATGCTGCGATATTCGCAACATGCGTTATCCCCAGTCAAGTTAACGCCTCTTGACCGCTGGCGGGACAGTCCAGATAATCGGCCAACTAATCCTATGAAAATGACGCACAAGATTCGGCAGCGGCGCACCCTTTTTTCAAAAGAGATAATTGCCATCATGATTTCTGAGGTGTCCCCAGCCGATGCAAAGGAACTTTCTGACGAACTGCGCTGGATGTTCTCGAAACATGGGAACGATTCACATTACGAAGTCACTATTCACGGTGACAAGGTTGATGGAATTACAATAAGGGGAGGAGATAGGTGGGAGTCACAAAACGACCGTGACCACTTCCTCTTTGGGTTTCAACTCGCAATGTCTATGAATGGCATTGACGTAACACCTGGACCTTGATGCCTAGCATTGAAAAGAGGTGCAAAAGGGTCAGTCAAGAAGGCGGTTAGCCGAGGGCTTAATATTTGCGTGAAGGGGTTCTGGTGTGAAACAGGTCGGTTCTTTGTATCGACAACTCTACTCACGGCCAGCACCTGCCGACACGATCTCGAAAAACGCCTTCGCGTCCCTAACCGATTGGCGCGCAACCCCTGCCTCCTCGCGTTGGCGGTCGCATTGTTCAACTTTTCTTAAAGAAATCCTTCACGACCTCAACGACACGCTGGATTTGTGCGTCGGTCAATTCAGGATAGATCGGCAGGCTGAGACATTCGCGCGCGGCTCTTTCCGTGATCGGGAACGAACCTTCCTTATAGCCGAGATGCGCGTAGCATTTTTGCAAATGCAACGGCAGCGGATAATGCAGCGCGCAACCCACGCCATTGTCTTCGAGATGTTTCTTGAGCGCGTCGCGCTTCGGATGACGTACCACGTAAAGATGCCAAGCGGATTCCGCCCACGCAGCCTGCGTCGGAAGTTGAAGCGGCGTGTCCGCAAGCAATTCTGCGTAACGCTTCGCCACGCGCTGGCGGCCCGCCGTCCACGCAGGCAAGTGCGGCAACTTCACGCCCAACACTGCGCCTTGAATGCCTTCCATGCGGTAGTTGAAACCGATCTCGTCATGATAGTAACGCACCGTTGAACCGTGTTCGCGCAATGAACGAGCGCGCTTGGCGTATTCGGCATTGTTGGTGACGAGCGCGCCGCCTTCGCCAGCCGCGCCAAGATTTTTGCCGGGATAAAAACTGAAGCAAGACATCGCGCCGAACGTGCCGACAGTTTTGCCTTTGTATTTCGCGCCATGCGCCTGTGCCGTGTCTTCCACGACCGGCAGATTGTGTTTCTTCGCGATGGCAAGGATCGGATCAATGTCGAACGGATGGCCATACAGATGCACGGGCATGATGGCTTTGGTGCGCGGCGTGATGGCTTTCTCGATGAGTTTCGGGTCGAGATTGAACGTCGCGTCATCCACATCCACGTACACCGGCGTGGCGTTCGCGTAGGAGATCGCCCAACTGGTGGCCACGAATGTGCAGGGCGTGGTGATGATCTCGTCGCCCTGTTTGATGTTCAGGAGCAACAACGCGACGTGCAACGCGGACGTGCCGCTATTGAAAGCCACGCAATGTTCCGCGCCGCAATACTTCGCGAAATCTTTTTCAAATTGAACTACGTCCGGCCCAAGGCAGAACGAGCAGGCGTCGAGATTCCGAGCGATGGCGGCGTCAATCTCCTTGCGGAGCGGACGAATTTGAGCGGGCAAATCAAGGTATGGGACTTTGTCGTGCATGTGATTTAACTTTCAAAGTGGTTGAAAACCGGGCGACAGATTAGTTGAGGGCAGGACATGAGCAATTTTTTTCCATACGGATAGTTGGTCAGGGTTTTTCCGGGGAAGCCGCTCAAGGATTCTCCATCACCCAGATCACGGCGCGCTCACGCCATGCGTTCCAATCCGTGCCGTAATCTTCGCGCAGGATGGATTTCAAGATGAGCAACGCTTCGTCCGATTGATTGTCCCCCGGCGAGCGCGCCACTTCGATGAGCCACGGCAACTTCACCGAGTTCGGACGCGACAAGAGATCAGCGAACACCACGCGCCGCACCGCAGTAGGCGTGGTGGCATTCGTGAGTTGCGATCCAAAACTCGCGAAGGACGCATCCGGCAACAAGCGACCCGCATGTTGCGCCACATCCACCTGCCCCTCGGCTGGAGTCTGCGGCAACATCGCGAGCAACGTCTTTCCCTGATCGGATACGGAGCTGCCTGAAATCAAAACCTGACCGAGCTGCCCCGACCAATTCGTCACGACCACCGGCGCGCCGAATGAAGTCGTCGTCGCCTCGCGCGCGAACGCGATCAGCGGCTTGTCATCAGATTCTTCTGCGGCTGGCTTGTGGGAAAGTTTCTGCCAGATGTCTTCTGCACCCGCGATGACGAGCGCAACGACGACAATATGTTTAAGTTTTAGCTGCATGAACGATTCAGTTGCCTCCGGTGAAAGCAGGATGTCCGCCAGCGGGCAGAGTTTTTTTGACACAGCCAGAAAACTATATGGAAGCGAAGTGAAATCAGCCCAATCACAGCGACCGCTAGCCACAAAAGATCAAGGTTTGTCAAAAACAGAACCGCACTGCGTACCGTTTTTAGCCGGATAACCCGTCCAGCGAACTTGATTACAACAATGCTTGTAACGCCATACCTTCGGTGCGCTGCTCGACGCACATTTGCCGCTTTCTTGCGCTCAAAGCTCCCGTGCTGCAAAGTCGCAGCCAACAACACCAAAGCCACTCCCGGCGGCGGCACTCCGCGTCACGAAGCTGTACACGCATTACCCATTGTGGCGAAATAGCCGCAGGCAACTTGCACTGCTGTGAAATGATAGAAATCCTGACGCTGCGAAGATTAGCATAGCGTTCAGCGCATAGGCGCAATGGCTTTGGAAGTGAGGCTAATCCCGCGAGCATGATTTTCCGACCCTGAACGGGTCGGGGTTGTCGCAGCGCGACAACCTCTACCTCACACAGACACATCCTCTGTATGGCTTGAGAGCGCATCTCAGTTTTGGGTTTTCTTTCATTAACACCCGGATTCATCCGGGTGTTATGTGGGCGGAGAAAATGAGAACGGTTGTAACCGTTTTCGGGTCGTGATGGAGTCCACGGCTCGGCTAAACCGTTGAAACGGTTGTGGCTCGCTGCTGGCTGAAGCCCAGCGTTAATGAGAGTCCCGCAGAAGCGGAGTTGCGCCCATGCCTTGATTTGTCCCGAAGCCGTTCTTGACGGTCATTTTCCAGTTGCTACCCTCCCCAGCCCGTTGAATCGCGGAAATCCACTGACGGCTTTTCAATTTCCAACGGTCGCAACATTACCTTTATGAACGTCATAGTCGAAAATTTGGCCCCGTGCAAGAAACTCGTCCGCATCGAATTGGACGCCGCCGCCGTGGACACGGCGTTCGCCGTCATGGAGAAAAGTTTTCAGAAGGAAGCCAACATCCCCGGCTTCCGCATCGGCAAAGCCCCCATCCCCATGGTCCTCAAAAAACATGGCGACGCCATCAAGGACGAGGTGAAGCGCAAACTCATCGGTGATGCATACCGCGACGCGCTCAAGGAAAAGAATATCGAAGTGATCGGCTATCCTGACATTGAGGAAATCCAATTTACGCGCGGTCAATCATTGATGTTCGCCGCCACCGTCGAGACGCATCCTGAATTTGAACTACCCGAATACAAAGGGCTGCCGATCAAACGCGAAGCCAAGGAAGTGACCGAGGCCGACGTGGTGAAAGCCATCGAAATGCTCCGCGAGCAACGCACTGACTTCGCCAAGGTGGAACGCGGTCTCGCGACGGGCGACATCGCCGTGGTGAATTATTCCGGCACGAGCGATGGCAAACCCCTCACCGAAATCGCGCCCACAGCCAAGGGTCTCACGGCGAATCAAGGTTTCTGGATCGAGATGAAGGAAGGTTCGTTCATCCCCGGATTCAGCGAGCAATTGCTTGGTGCGAAGGCGGGCGAGAAACGCACTGTGACCGTGGATTTCCCGGCAGATTTCGTCAGCAAAGAATTGTCCGGCCTCAAAGGTGTGTATGAAGTCGAAGTCGTCGAGACGCGTGAAAAGACGTTGCCCGCACTGGACGATGCGTTCGCAAAAACATTCGAGGCTGAAAGCATCGAAAAACTCCGCGAAGGCGTGCGCCGCGATCTGGAAAGCGAGTTGAAATACAAACAGAACAGCGACACGCGATCACAGGTCGTCAAAGCACTGCTCGGCAAGGTGAACTTTGATCTGCCCGAAGCCGCAGTCGCCAACGAGACGCGTAACGTCGTCTATAATCTCGTTCAGGAAAACGCCAAGCGCGGCGTGCAGAAGGACGTGATCGAAAAAGAGAAGGACGCCATCTACTCCGCCGCCAACGCCAACGCCAAAGAGCGCGTGAAGCTCGCCTTCATCGTGCAAAAGATCGCCGAGAAGGAAGAGATCAAAGTGTCGCAGGAGGAAGTTCTCCGCCGCATCCAGACGATGGCGTCCATGTATCAGATTCCGCCGGACAAATTCATCAAGGATTTGCAGAAGCGCAACGGCATCGTCGAAATCTACGACCAACTTTCCACTGAGAAAGTCATGACGTTCCTCGAAAATAACGCCGCCGTGGAAACCGTGCCCGCCACGGCCTGATCGCGATGCTCAAGCCGGTCAAGAAAACCAAAGCCGGTAAGTCGAGCGGTTCGTTCGTTATCGTGGCGTCGCGTTACAACGCGCGCTACGTGGACGGCATGTTGAACGCCGCCGTGGCGGAATTGAAACGTACCGGAGCAAAAGTGCAAGTCGTCCGCGTCCCCGGCGCGTATGAGATTCCCGTCGTGGCTGCCAGGCTCTCAACCCTCGACCCTCGACCCTCGGCAGTGATTTGCCTCGGCGTCATCCTGCGCGGTGAAACCACCCACGCGCAGCACATCGGTGAAGCGGTCAGCGATGCCTTGATGCACATCCAAGTCACGCACGGCATTCCTGTCGTCCACGAAGTCCTGTTGCTGGAAAACAAGGAACAAGCTGAAGCGCGCTGCCTAAACCCGAAGCACAATCGCGGAGTGGAAGCCGCACAGACCGCGATGGAGATGGCGCGAGTGATGGCGGCACTCTGAAGTGAATCAACTGTAGCAGCGGACGTGCGCTGGCTCATTTTGTCTCCGACCTCCGGCATCTGATTTCAGACCTCTGGCTTCCGTCCCGCTTCCGGCATTGCCAAGCCGCCCGCACATTCTACAATTCACGTCACCGGCCACCACCAGTTTGCCGATCCGAATGTCCGAATACCAAGTCAAGTTCGAGGTCTTTGAAGGCCCGTTGGATTTGCTCCTCTATCTCATCAAGAAAGAGGAGGTGGACATCTATTCCGTCAACCTCACCACGCTCGCGTCGCAGTTTATCGAATACATCGAGATGATGCGCGAGTTCGATCTCGAGATCGCTGGCGAATTCCTCGTGATGGCCTCGACGCTCATGTACATCAAGAGCCGCGAGCTGCTCCCCGTGGAACAACAGGCGGTGGTGGAAGACGAGGAAGGTGGCGAAGACCCGCGCTGGGAACTCATCCGCCAGCTCGTCGAATACAAAAAATTCAAGGACGCCGCCGCACAACTCCAGACGCTCGAAGCGCGACAGGAAGGCGTTTTCCCCCGGCTGCCGATCAAGCCGCAGTTCGAGGAAGACAAAGCCGTCGTCAAGCAGGACATCTCAGTGTTCGACCTGCTCAATGCCGTCAATGCTGTCCTCAAACGCTTCGAGAAGCGCGACAACCCGCGCGAAATTTTCGAGGACAAATGGACCGTCAGCGAGAAGATTGAAATGATCGTGCGCGTCATGGAAAAAGGCACGGCGATCCGTTTCTCAGAGTTATTCGAGGACGCCATGAGCCGCAGCGAAGTCGTCTGCACATTCCTCGCGTTGCTGGAATTGATCCGTCTCAAACAACTCGTCTGCGGCCAGTCGTCCGACTTCGGCGAGATTGAAATCCGCAGGCGGGATGCGGTAGCTCCGGTCGTTGAAGCGCAACCTGACAGCCCGACTGGATTGAAAACCGAAAGCGAAGGTAGCCATGTTTAAGTGCTCCATTTGCAATCACAACAACGCCAAGTCGGAGTTTGTAAGTGAGGTTTTCACCTTTGGCGGACGGCGCGTGCTTGTAGAAAACATTCCTGCCCAAGTCTGCGCTCATTGTGGAGAGGCGACGTTCTCCCGCGAAACCACCGAGACCATTCGCCAACTCGTCCACGATGCCAAACATCCCATTCGCACCGAGCCGCTGGAAGTTTTCGCGCTGGCGTAAAAATTTGCTCTGACTCCGATCTGAAACCAACCTGTTATGGAATTGAAGTTCATTCTCGAATCGCTCCTGTTCTCCGCGCAAAAGCCACTGAGTCCTTCCGAACTGCGCGACATCTTCGCCACCGCCGCTGCTGCCGAAGACGCGGACACCACGGTCAAAGGACTCAAGAAGACCAAGGAGTCTGATATCATCGCCGCGCTCGAAGAACTGGCGAAGGAACATGAAGCCGCCGCTCGCAGCTATCGCCTCGTGTGCGTGGCGGGTTCGTGGCAATTCGTGACGCAGCCGGAATTCGCGCCGTGGCTCAAGGCGCTCGTGGGCGTGAAAGCGCGTCCGTCGCGCCTCTCGCAGCCTGCGCTCGAAACCCTCGCCATCATCGCGTATCGCCAGCCGATGACGCGCGCTGAGATCGAACAGATTCGCGGCGTCAGCGTGGACGGCACGATGCAGACCTTGCTGGAGCGCGGTCTCGTGGAACAAAGCGGTCGCGCGGAAGTCATTGGTCGTCCCGCGCTTTACACCACCACCACCGCGTTCCTCGAATATCTCGGCCTCAAGAGTCTGGAAGATTTGCCCGCCGCCGATGAATTGCGCCGCATCCCCATCGAAAAGCCGGAAGCGCCGCTGACGGCTGACCCGGGCTTGGCCACAAACGCACCGCAGGAATTGAAGTTGGAAGAAGCGGGCGAAAAGCCTGCTGAACAGGCGGCGAAATAATTTTCGTAGCAGCCGAGGCAGCATGAGTAACATTTCGTCAACATATTCACCAATATGAAAACTCTCAGCACTCTGATTGTCGCGGGTCTGCTTTCTGGCTGTTCCAAACAATCCGATCCGCGCCTTGCCGATCTGGAGAAGCGTCTTGCCAAAGCCGAATACAATTTGCGCCTCTGTGAGACTAACGATTTTGCATTGCAGGCCCAGGTTGATATCACCACGCGTTACATGCAGGACACAGCGGCACTGATGCAGAAAACCATGACGCTTGCCACCAATCTTCAAACCGGCATGGCACAACTTTTGGCACTCACCAACTCGCCAGTGCCGGCTGTGCAAAGAACCGCTCGCGCATTGTCGCCTGCAAAAACCAGCAATGGAATTCCCGCAGATGTTTACAAAACGATCCGCGCTGAAGCGGAACGGCGATACCCAAAGGATTGGGACATGCAAGAATTTGTCGTTGGACAGCAAATCGAAGCCTATCGCAAATTACATCCCTGAATTGACCCTCCTCGCGTCGGCTACTACCAAGCCAAGATGAAACCCCTCGCTGACTGCCAACTCTACGCCTTCGTGGACACGGCTTATCTGCATGGCCGCGCGCCGGAACTCGTGGCGCAGCAACTTTGCGATGGCGGCGCGGACTTGATCCAACTTCGCGCCAAGACTTCATCGCCAGCGGAAATCCGCCGAATGGCTGAGGCGATTCTGCCCATCACGCGCCGCGCAAATGTCGGCCTCGTCATCAATGACCATCTCGACATCGCGCGCGAAGTCGGCGCGGACATCTGTCACCTTGGACAGGAAGATTTCTTCGACGCGGGACACAAGAGCGTCGAAGAATTAAAAATTATAAATGCCAAATTAAAAATTGGGTTGAGCACACACGCACCCCAACAGGCGCAACGCGCTCTGGATGCTGGCGCAGACTATATCGCCATCGGACCGATCTACGCCACCGGAACCAAGCCAACCGCCAAACCGGTGACGCTCGAATACGTCCGCTGGGCGGCGGCGCATGTGACAGTGCCGTGGTTCGCCATCGGCGGAATCAATTTGCAGACGATGGATGCGGTGCTTGAGGCTGGTGCAAAACGCATCTGCGTGGTGTCAGCCATCCTCAACGCGCCGGATGCAGCCAAGGCGTGCGCCGAATTTCGGAAGCGACTTTGACACGGATTTCACGGATTCACACCGATTCAATCCGGATTACGAAGTAGCGGCAGGCATCCTTGCCTGCCGTAGAGCCGGGCATCCCTGCCCGGCGGAAAGCATCGCACGAATAACTTACGACACAGGAGATTCGAGAGACGTCCAGAAATCCACGCCCCTTTCCGGGCGGCAAGGATGCGCGCCCTCTACGGCAGGCACGGATGCCCGCCGCTACAATCGCGCCGCACCTAGTTCTATGTTCTATCCGTGTCTTCAACATTCGGTTGCCCGCTTTGTTTCAATCCATTCAAAAAAACCCGGGGAACAGTCATTCGCATGACCATTCCCCGGCGATGAAACTTGCGGCACACTCAGCCGCGTTGCAGATCAGGATTTATTGGAACTTGTATCCTGTGCCTGCGATGAGGCGGAAGTCGTTGTACTTGCGGCCCGGTGCGGGTTCGCTGTCGTGGATGACCTGTGCGACGACGCGCATGTCCCACTGCTTGGTGATGGCGGAGCTGATGCCCACTTCGCCAGCGATGATATACTTCTCAACCCAACGATCCACTTGCGGGATGTATTCCGCCGTCTGCCAGACCTTGGCGGTGTCGGAGAGTTTGTGTTCAAACTTCTCGCCGAAACGCGCCGCGACGTAGGTGTCGCCAGGCAGGTTGTCATACTTCTCCACCACCAGCGAAGGACCGGCTTCCACCGAGAGAGTGGTGTTGGTTTCCTTGATCAGGTAGTAGCCGAGGAGCGGTGACACGCGGAAGCGATACGAGAGCTTCGAGATGCCGTCGTGATTACCGTCCACGCGGATACCGCCGTAAGTCCGCTCGCTGATGAGATGATTCCACTGACCGAACGCCTGGACGAAATCGGTGTTGCGTACGCCCTGGCTTTTTCCATAACCGCCGGAAATTCCCAGCAGTGCTTCATCCGAATCCCACTTGCGCTTGCTGTCGAGGCCGAGCGTGGTGAGGATCGTGTGGCTGTTGCCGCGTGTGAGCGAGAGACCGGCGGCGGCAGTGGTTTCCCATTTGGGAGCAGGTGCGGCTGCGGCAGGTGCTGCGGTTTGTGATGAAGCCACCGTGCAGCCGACGAACAATGCTGCCGCGATGCTTCCCAATGATTTGATGCTAACTTTCATTCCGTGTATTTTTGTTTGTTGTTTGTGACTGTTTGGTCGCCGGGTTTTTAATGAATCACGCAGGTGAAATCAAGGTTCGTTCTCAGGAATTTCCTTATCTTCCAATTCGACCTCAACAATTGAGCGCCGATGACATGTCGTGAATTTGAGTCGCCCCATTGATTTGTCCCCAGCTTGACACCGCACTTCCGATTCTCAACTCTCTCCTCGCGTTCCAATCACAACCAACATCAATCTCGCACCATGAAACCAAATTCACTCACGCGTCTGTTGATCCTTGTCGGTCTTCTCGCCGCGCCGTCGTTGCTCGCACAACAAATGCCCGTGCCGCCACCCTCCACCTGGCATCCGCAAAGCCTCGGCCACGCCATCGCCAACATGGTCATCTTCGCCGCCATCGGCCTCGCGGTAGCCATCATCGGATTCAAAGTGTTCGACCAATGCACGCCAGGAAATCTCGCCAAAGAGATCGTTGAGAACAAAAACGTGGCCGCAGCCATCGTCGCAGCCGCAGTCATCCTCGGCGTGTGCATCATCATCGCGGCTTCGATGGTGGGTTGAACGGTTTCTTTTGCTCAGGTGAAACGTAGCCGCAGCATCCGGCTGGTATTGATCGGCGGATTTTCCGCAAGCGCGTTGACGGGTTGCGATCAAATCCAACCGTCGCCCGTCAGTGCGTCCGATGTCTATACCAACAACCATTACGTGCAAGGCGTGGGCTATTATCACGCGCCGTTCCGCGCGTTCTATCCGATGCCCTACAATTATTTCGAGCCGAAGTCGGGGCGTTATTTCTACGGCGGCATCTGGGGTGAAGCTGCGTTTCAAAACTTCACCAACATCTCCTCGCCCACACCGGAAGTTGCCGCACTCGCCCAAGCCCAACGCACCGATGTCCAGCGCGACATCCAACGCAGCGGATTCGGGCGCACCTCCGGTTACCGTTCAACGTGGTCGTGATGAAACGTCACGTCTGCGAACCTCGATCCGATTGGCGCGCGAAGGTTGAATCCGTCGGGCTGACTTATCACTCGCATGAGTCCGGGCCGTATTGGGACGAATCCGCTTGTTACGAACTTTCCGCCGCCGATGTCCACGCGCTTGAATCCGCATCGAACACACTTCACACACTTTGCATCGAGGCCGCTGAAGTCGTGATCGAGAACGCGTGGTGGTCGAGGCTCGGTATTCCCGCCATCGCCGTGCCTGCGATTTTGAATTCCTGGGAACGCGATGATTTCAGTCTCTACGGCAGATTTGATCTCGCCTACGACGGCATCGCGCCGCCGAAGATGCTCGAATACAATGCCGACACACCGACTGCGCTCGTCGAAGCGTCCGTGGCGCAATGGTTCTGGTTGCAAGAAACCCGCGCCGACGCCGATCAATTCAACTCCATCCACGAACGACTCATCGAAGCGTGGCGACGTTTTTCCGGCGGCACGATCCATTTCAGCAGCATCAAGGATCATCCTGAAGACGAGATGACCGTGCTTTATCTGCGGGATACTTGCGAACAAGCAGGCGTGCGCACGAAACCGGTTTTCATCGAGGACATCGGCTGGGACGCGAACGCGAAACGATTCGTTGATCTCGCAGGCGATGTGATTGAGCGCAGCTTCAAGCTCTATCCGTGGGAATGGTTGTGGCACGAGGAATTTGGCTTGCATCTCACGAGCGACAACGTGCGCTTCATCGAACCCGCGTGGAAAATGTTGCTCAGTAACAAAGGACTGCTCGCGATCTTGTGGGAGTTATTTCCCGATCATCCGAATCTCCTGCCCGCGCACGAAACCGCCGCGCCGCTGGGCGATTGTTACATCCGAAAACCCAAGCTCAGTCGTGAAGGCGCAAATGTGACGTGGGTGGAAGGCGGCGTGACTATCGAAGCGAGCGGCGGTGATTACGGTGAGGAGGGATTTGTGTTTCAAGCCGTGGCGAACATGCCGGAGTTCGCGGGTAATCGGCCCGTGTTCGGCGTGTGGATGGTGGATCACGAAGCCGCCGGGCTTGGTATCCGCGAGGACACGCGCCGCATCACCGGCAACCTTAGCCGCTTCGTGCCGCACTATTTTCCGGCGATGGAGGGGAAACGGGATTAACCACTAAACACACGAAAATGATTTTAGCGCCAGCGGCGCGGCATGTTTATAGCCACCATGCACATTAGAAAACCAAGCTCCGTAGGAGCGGCACGGTCGGGAACATGTCGCTCCTACGGAGCTTGGGATTTTTACGGCGCGATTCTATAAACATGCCGCGCCGCTGGCGCTTCAGCACAACGTTTCGTCCCGGCTTTCGTCTCTTCCCCGTATTCCGTGGTTGGAAAATTTCCCGGCGTCCTTATCCTCACGCGCTCTATGGCAAAGACGAATCTGCTCACATCTCCGACTCCGGCTGAACTCGGCTACTCAATGCCCGCCGAGTGGGAAAAACATTCCGCCACATGGCTCGGCTGGCCGCACAATGAATCCGATTGGCCGGACAAGATTGACTCCATCCGCTGGGTGTACGGCGAGATGGTGAAGAAGATTTCCCAAGGCGAACTCGTGCGGATTCTTGTGCGCAGCAACGCCGAAGCAAAGTTTGCCGCGAGTTATCTCAAGCGCGCCGGTTGTGATCTCAAGCAGTTGCGCTTCGTCGTTCATCCCACGAATCGCGGCTGGACACGTGACAGCGGGCCGATTCATGTCAAAAGAAGTCTAAAGTCTAAAGCCCAAGGTCTAAAGTCGGAACTGGCCATCGTGCATTTCCATTTCAATGCGTGGGCCAAGTACAAGAACTGGCAGCTCGACACGAAAGTTCCAGAGACGGCTGCGAAGGTTTTGAAACGTCCGCTGTTCGACGCGCAGTTCAACGGGAAGAAGTTTGTCATCGAAGGCGGCGGCATCGAAGTCAACGGACGCGGCTCGTTGCTCACCACAGAGGAATGTTATCAACATCCGACCGTGCAAGTCCGCAACCCCGGCATGACCAAGGCGCAATACGACGAGCAATTCAAAAAATATCTCGGCGTGAAGAATGTCATGTGGCTCGTGGCTGGCCC
This sequence comes from Verrucomicrobiota bacterium, assembly GCA_031384405.1. GTDB lineage: Bacteria > Verrucomicrobiota > Verrucomicrobiia > Limisphaerales > JADLHS01 > JADLHS01. Next base: position 15,583 of record JANNAO010000165.1, read on the forward strand.
AGTCGGCGACGACACGCACGGTCACATTGATGACATCTGCCGGTTCACAGATCACAAGACGCTCGTGCTGATCAAGGAGACGAACAAGAAGGACATCAATTACAAGCCGCTCGCCGAAAATTGGGAACGCGTGCGCGATCTACGGCTCGAAGACGGTTCGCGCCCGGAAATCATCGCGTTGCCCATGCCGTCGCCGGTTTATTACGGCGACTGGCGATTGCCTGCAAGTTACGCGAATTTCTACATCTGCAACTCGTGCGTCATCGTGCCCACGTTCAACGACGTGAATGACCGCGTGGCGTTGGGAATCCTCCGCGAGTTGTTCAAAGACAGGCCGGTAGTGGGAATTCACGCGGTTGATCTCGTGCTGGGCTTCGGTTCACTGCACTGCCTCACGCAACAAGAGCCGGAGTAAGCGATGAGCTTGAAGCCTTCGCGCTACGATAAGAGAAGCAGACACTGGCTCTTAGCTCACCACAAAATTGAATTGATGCCCGGCACTTCATTGCCAATGCTTGTTCCTGTGCAAGAGATGAATGATTACGGATTGTTGAACCCAACTGCGTCCCCGCAGTCAAAGACGCATGTCACGCTTTAAGCGGTTCGCGCACTCGCTTGCCTCGGGCTATCTGCTGTTGGGCACGAATGTCGTCTTCACACTCGCGCAAGTTCCCCTCGCCCTTCACTACCTGACCAAAAACGAATTTGGCCTTTGGGCGCTCACGACCCAGATCACGGGTTATCTGCTGATGCTTGATCTTGGGATGTCAGGCTCGTTGGTGCGGAATCTCATTGATCACAAGGATGACAAGGGTGGGGGGAAGTATGGCTCGATCATTTTCACCGGCTCGCTCGTGCTGCTCATTCAAGGGGTATGCATAGCACTCGGCGGTGTGATTTTAAGCTTTGGGTTGGGCTGGCTGTTCCCCTCAGTTGAACCGGGGTTGATGGATGACTTTCAGATACTGGTGGCCGGACAATGTCTTCTGGTGGGTATCTCGTTCGTCGGTCGTATCGCGTCGTTCATCCTTCAAGCGCATCAGCGGTTCGATGTTTCCAATTACGCCAGCATCGTCACGTTCGTGGTGATTTTCTTGGTTCAATGGATCGCGTTTCACAAGGGATTGAAACTTTACGGAATGTTGGTGGCGGCGGCGGCCAGTACTGTCTGCGGTTTGATCATCAATTTCGCCGGGGTCATGCGACTAAAACTTTTGCCAGCCAAAGGACAATGGGGAAGCGCAAGCATGGCGTTGTTCAAGGAACTATTCCGTTTTGGAAATGAACTCTTTCTTCTGACGCTCGGACTTCAATTATTGAACGCCAGTCAGGTGGTCATCATCTCCAAGACTATTGGCTTATCTGCCGCTGGCACTTGGGCGATTGCCACGCGGACATTCCTTCTGGCGTTCCAAGCTGTGTCGAGGATCTTCGATTTCTCTGCGGGAGCTTTGGGCGAGATGATCGTGCGTTCGGAGCGCGCCAATCTCCTGCGTCGTTATCGCGATGTGATGCTTCTCACAGCGGTGGCAGGCGTTTTCATCTGTGTTTCGGTGGCGTTGTGCAACGCAAGTTTCCTCGAAGTCTGGACGAGCATGAGCGGCAGAGATCCAGTGAGGTGGGACTTGAGGAATGACATCCTGATGGCGGTGCTGGTGTTGCTGAATTGCGTGACACGCTGCCATATCAACCTCGCCATCTTCGCCAAAGAGATCAGTGCCATGCGCTGGATTTATTTCTTTCAAGGGGCGTTATTCGTGACAGCAGGATTTCTCGTTGCGCCGCATTTTGGGATCACTGGAATCATCGTGTCTGTCATCGTTGCCGAAATCCTCTGCATCGGCATCTACGGATTTCGCTGGGGTTCAAACTACCTCTCCGTAGCTTCGGGTGAAATGTTGGGGCACTGGCTGGGGCCAGCCTTCAAGTATCTGCTTGGTCTATCCTGTACGTCCGTATTCATCGGCATGGCAACCGCAAGCCTTCCGACTATGGCGAGACTGCTAGTGAATGCCGGAGCCATCGGCGTGGTTGGACTGGTTATGTGTTGGTTCTTGGGGTTGACCAATGAACTGCGGAGCGAACTACTCACCAGATTTGCCAGCGTTCGCGCTCGATTCAAACGCTGACTCCACTCTAGTCGTCGTGGCTGATTTATTTCGGCTTGTACACCACGGCGCGGAGACGTTGTGCAAAAACATTCGGCCACACATCCGCCATAAATTCCAAGTGAAGCGGACGCGGGAGGCGTTTGCGCGCGAACGATGTGAGATAGCAGAATGGCGGTCCAAATTGGAACACATCCCAGACCGAGGACTCGCCGTAATTCCCAACCCAGACATTGTCAAAGCCTGCGCTCTGGAATAATCGCCGGAACATCAATCGGCTGAAGAAGCGGATGTGGACGCCGTTGAAGCGATTCTCTTTTGGCCTGTCCGGTTCGGCGGGGACTTGGGCACGCAGCAATGCCAGCGCACGCCAGGCGTGATAACCAAAGTTCGGCACCGTTGCCACCAACACGCCGCCCGGCTTCATCACGCGATAAATCTCTCTGGCCGATGTCAGCGGGTCGTAAAGATGTTCAAACACCTCTGAGCAAACCGCTCCGTCAAACGTATTATCCGGGCAATCAATCCGGCTGGTTTGAATATCAATCTTGAAGGCGTCGAAACCTTTCTTCCTCAAATCCGACAGAGACACCTCAGACACGTCTGCGCCGGAGTATTTTTTTACGGCTTTCACCAGACGAGGTTGATAACCAAGCCCCATGCCGCAGCCGTAATCCAAAACATTTTCCCGCCCGGCGAGCGGACTCATCCAACGCAGGAACTCTTCTTCCGTCCATTGTTCCCAGACGTGCAAGCCGCTCGCCCAGTAATCGTCATAAACTTTTTCGGCATCCATAATTTTAGAATAGCAGAATTATTTTTCGTGGCTCGTCGTGTTCATTTCCCTCAACGTCGCCGTCAAATCATCCGGCGTGCCGAAGCAGTACAGTTTGCGGATGGGAAAATTCTTCACCTTGCCGCCAGTGGCGATCATATCGTTGTAGAGCGGGCCGACGTAATACTCGGCGGCTTCGCGACGACCGGAGTTGAGTCGAGTTTCGGCCATGCGGACAAACTCCGCGCCGCGTCGAAACCAATACGTGCCCGTGGAAGCCCACGGCGAAATCACTTCCTTCTCGCGCACTTCATCCACGAATCCTGACGTGCTTTCCCGCGAGAAGCTCCAACGCTTTTCGTTGGAATTGAACACCAGCAACGCGCCATCCAGCTTGTCTCGCCACGCCTTTTCCACCCATGAGTGATCCACATCAAACGCCGTGTCCGCGTTGTGGATCAGACAAGGCTCATCGTTGTTGATGAATTCCTTCGCGCGTAAAACCGTGATGGCTTGTCCCGCAGTCAACTCCGGCACGGTGACGACAATGGGCGAGTGCTTGGCGTAACGCTGCTGGATGTCTCGCGTCAACTCGGGACATTCCGGTTGCGACGCAAGCAGGACGAAGATGAGTCGCGTGCTCTTGTCGAGTGGCAGACTTTCCGTGGCCCACGCGTACATCGGTCGCCCCATCACATCAATCAGCGGCTTGGGCAGCTTGTAACCCGCGTCGCGAAACCGGCTGCCGAGTCCGGCCATCGGCATCACGATGTTGAGTTTCCAATCGGTCGCCGCGCTCATGGATTCTTTTTCGATTTCTCGTGGCTCACGGGGAGATTGCTGCCGTCGCCAGAAATTTCTTTCCAACTCGTGAAGCGATGTGCGTTGTCGTCGAGATAAACATCCGCGTGCGGTTTGCCGAACCAGAGTTCGTCGTAGGGGATGTTATGTTTTGCGAGCCAATCAATCAGCGTCTTGCCTTGCCGCGCGATGACGAGGCCGACGTTGCTATTGCAAGTGGCCATGTGGCGCGCGGTGTTGAGGATGATGTAATGCCCGGCCTGCTTGAGCGAATTCATCTTCTCCGTCGCGCCGGGCAACGGTTGAACGTCTGCGTAACTCTGCTCCGGGCGGCGCAACTCGCACAGCACGCCGTCCACATCAATGCATATCTTCATGGTTCAACAATTCGTTCAGGATGCGCAGACCGGTGACGAACATCGCCACCTGCCGCTTCGGATGATCCGAGTGCAACGGACACATCGAGAGGAACAACAAACCCTCCAGCGTTCGCACTTCATTTATGTCATGTCGCGCTCCAAAGATTTGCTGGAATGCTTTCAGCACGGCGGCGCGGTTGTTCGGGAAGAACTGCTGGAGGTTCACGCGTTCACCGCGATGTTCCAACACGAACATATCGTGGATGAGGAAATCATACCCGCCGTCCAGCGAGTGCAGCAACTTGGCGAGGTCGTAACGCCCATCGCCGTAGATGCCGGATTCACCAAAGCTCCCGCGCGGATCAATGAACTTGAACAAGCGCGAAACCGGATCGCACAGGATGTTCGGGAAGCACATGTCGCCATGGATGATCTGGCCGCGAACATTGGCCGAGAGTTTTTTGACGCGGGCTTCAACCGCTTTCTTGATGACGGGCCAGCCGCGCAGTTTCTTTCCGTTCAACTCGATGGTCTTCGCCTTGGTGAGCCGAGCAAAGTCAGCGCGCTGTGTGGCGAACGTGTCCAACCGATCCACCGTCTTGTTCCAATAAAAATCAAATGTGGCTTTGGAGGAGAGTTCCGCCGTGTATTTCTCGAAGCAGACGAAGATTTTGTTCAACGTCTGGAAAACAGATTCCCAATACTTCGCGTCGAACTCTTCAAACGCCCAGACTTCTGAGAGCGTCGGATAGCCGTAGTATTCCAACGTAAGGAACAAGTCTTTCGGCACGAGGCTGAAATCTACCAAACGTGGAAAGAACATCGCGAGATCACGCGGCACGAGCCGGTAATAGTTGATCTCGTTGAGGAACTTCGCGCTGTGTTCGCTGCGCTTGGTGATCGTGCCGCTGAGTTCGTCAATCTGGACGCGATTGAAACTGCGCGCCTGCAACAAGCGTCGCCGTGAACTGGTGAGAAAATCCAGATTGCCGCAATCGAACCAATCGCCGGCGGAATACGCGTGAAGCTGGCCGGACTGAACATAGGGTTGCAGCGCGTGCCGCAGTTGGAGGGATTGTGCGCCGGCATCCAGCGTGGATTGCAGGTTGGAACGAGCAGGCTCGGCATCGCGGAAATTATAGACGCCCACCAACGCAGGCCAGCCGCCGGGATTCTTGGCGGGTTTATCCGCCAGCGATTCCACGCGATGGGATTTGTTCACCTCAGCGAAACACCAGCGCGATGCGTCTTGAACCGGCGCGGTGAGGACGAAATCTTTGTCGAAACATTTACGCGTGGCTTCGGAAAATTCAAACAGCGTGTCGCCGAGCACCACGAGGCAGGGATCGTTCTTGCCGACCTTGTTCAGACATTCGAGCAACGTGTAGCCCGGCCCAAGGTCTTTCTCCACCGGCACGAACACGACTTCCAACATTTGGCCAAACGCCTGTTGCACGAATCGCGGAAGTCGCGTTTCCGTGTGCTTCATTCCCACGACCACGCGCGAGACGCCCTGCTTGTGGAGATAACTCAGCAACCAGTGGATCGTGGGGCGGCCATTGACCGGGATCATGGCGGATGAAGTCCGTCCAAACACGCCGCCCAGTGCGGCGGGCGGTGCGCCAGCCGCGAGGATGACGGCGGTGCGAGGTATTGAAACGGTTTTAATTTTTCCCATCTGCTTCAGGAAATTGTGCCGCAAGCGATACTCTTGGAGCAAGGTTTGTGTGGCGCATGAGGCATGTCGGGTGAGCTTACGATAAAGATTTGGTTTAGAAATCTGTGCATGTCCGGGACAAATCACCCAGACCACCCCGGTTGTTCGCCAGTGTAAATCCTCACTCGACACACAATTTTTAGCCAAGTAGTTTCACCCGCTATGAAGTTCGACTCACGGAACACAACGCAATGCGCCAGTACGAAGTAATCATTCCCGTTCGCAATGGCGGACCGGCGTTGGTCAATTCCATCCAGAGCGTCATGGCATCGCTCAAGTCCGGTCGCGTGCTGCTCACTATCAGTGATAATTTCTCCACCGACGGCTCACCTTGGAAACAATTGCTCCAAAGTCTGCCGCAGGATCAGTGGCGGCTCATTTCTCCACCTCAATCTCTTGGTCGAGTAGAGCACTGGAGTTGGGCATTCGCACAGGGTCAGTGCGCGTGGATCAAGCCATTGATGACCGGTGATCGGATTGAAGATGCGTTCTGGGATTGGGCTGACGTGGCGACGAAACAATTTCCACAAGCAGGCATGTTATTCAGTTCAGCGTCGTTGATTGATCCGGCGGCAGCGCATCCTGAAGTCGTCGTCAAACCATCCGCGTCTGAACCCACGCAGCTTTACGACAACGGACAATTTTCCGCCGATGCCATCCGCTGCCTGAATCTGGTGGGCGCGCTGTCTCAAATGATGGTGCGTGCGGATGTGATGAAAAAGGCATTACCGTTCGAGCCAGCGTTCGCGTGGACAGCGGACTGGCGATTTTATCGTCGCTGTTTTCAACAGACCGTCGCTGCTGAAACTCATGCGCGTCTTGTTTGCCTTGATCGCAGCATTGCTCGGTTAAGCACGTCGTGGAAAGGATTGCGCGGAAGTTTCCGGGAGGAGTGGAGGTTCGCAGCAGAGCAGGCAAAAATTTCGGGCGCATCTGCGCCTGTGGCGTTCTTGAGGCGCAGCAAAGCCATCGGGACAAAAATGATTTTGATCTTTGGCCGCAAATTCCTGCCGCGTCCAGTGCGAGGCTTACTGACCTCTATCACCGGCTGGCACAAGAAGGCTGCATCTCTGTGAACAAACCATTGACCATCCTCTACGCGTCCGCTGGCGGCGGCTGGATTCATCGCGCCTCCGCAGAAGTGATCAAGCTCGGTCATCAACCGCATCTGTATTCGCCTGCAAAAAACTCAACGGCGTTGCCGGAAGAAAACTTTCATCGCGGTCGCCCATTCAATCTCGCGTGTCAGCCATTCTATCATTTTGCCAAAGGGCGTTTCGCGGAGGCGGGTTATCACCTCATGTTTCCTGTGTGGAAATGGTGGTTCAAACGTCAGCTTCATCCCAAGTGCGATGTCGTTCATGCCGTGATGGGATCAGCCACCGAGCCGTTTGACGTCGCAGACAAGTCAGGCGCGCTGAAAGTCTTGGACGCATCCAACTCGCATCCGACGAGCTTCTATGGTTTCTGGCAGCGCGAGCTGGACATCTGGAATCCGTCCGCTCACGTCAGCGTGCCTCGACGTGTATTTGCCCGCGCGAATCAGGAGATTCATCGCGCGGACGTGGTGCTGTGCGCGTCCACCTACGTGCGCGACTCGATGCTTTACAACGGCGTTGCTGAATCGAAGCTCGCGGTGAATCCGTTCGGCGTGGATTTGCAAGTGTTCGTTCCGCGCGAACGCCCACCTGAAAAACCGCGCTTCCTGTTCGTCGGTGGATTGACGTTACGCAAAGGGCTTCAATATCTGATCCCGGCGTTCGAGCAACTCAAGAAGCAGCGGCCTGATGCGGAATTGATCCTGTGCGGCCCGGCGAATCACGGCGACTTCACGGAGTTGTATGCGCGGTGGAAGCATCACTTCACGCACATCCCCAGCATCGCGCACAAAGACCTCGCCGAACTCATGCGCTCTTGCACGGCGTTTGTGTTTCCGTCCATCGAGGAGGGTTTCGCCAGAGTGATCGCGGAGGCGATGGCGGGCGGGTTGCCGATCATCGCCACACACAACAGCGGCGCAACCACGGTCGTCGAAAACGGCAAGCAAGGCATCATCGTCCCGACCTGTTCGCCGCAAGCCGTCACGGAAGCAATGTTGAAAATGATCGAGCAACCAGACCTGTGCGATGCGATGGGTAAAGCCGCCGCCGCGCGAATGGCTTTGGATGGTTCATGGGCGTGTTACGCCGGGCGCTTGATTGAAACGTACACCGCGCACTTGCCGAACAAGTGACACGCCAACTCACGGCGATGTCTGCGCCAACACAACTCGCAGGCCGAAGATGTTTAGGGCGAGAGATTGCGAAATGCTGTTCCGATAACCGGGCCGACAGGATGCGGCTTCATCACCGTGGCTGCCGCCTCGGAAAATCTTGTTGCTGCCCGCTGTGGCCGGAGCAGGATCGGTGATGCTGCCGCCCGAATAAAAATAAGCCGAGTCTTGAACCCATTCGCAGACGTTGCCCGCCGTGTCGTAAAGCCCCCATGCGTTCGGAAGTTTCTGGCCCACGAGGTGTGTGCCGCCTGCGGAGTTGGTGGAATACCATGCATAATTTTGCAACACAGCGTAGGGATAATCATTCCCCCAACTGAAACGATTCGTAGAGCCAGCGCGCGTGGCGTATTCCCACTCGGCTTCCGTCGGCAAGCGATAGGCATAACCCGCTGGCAGGCGACTGGCCGTGGCTTCGCGGATGTTCAGCAGTCGGCAATAGTTGGTGGCCTGCGTCCACGTCACGGTTTCGACAGGGAGATTCGGGTCGCCGGGAAAGCCGCTGGGATTATTGCTCGTGACGGCGATGTATTCGCCTTGTGTGACTTCATATCTGCCGATGAAAAATCCTTTGGTCAACGTGACGGTGGTTTGCGGCTGCTCGTCGGAAGTGAAATCAGGATCGCTGCTCGGACTGCCCATGACGAATTGGCCGGGTGCGATCCAGACAAAGTTGGTGAACGGTGCTGGAAACGGCGGAGTGTTTCCTCCACTTCCGGTGATGCGGCGCAACCGATAGTAAGCCCCGCTGCCGCGCGGGTAGAGGTCGAGCCAAGTCTTATTGGTGGTGGTGAACACGAGCGTGGCGATGTCCTGCCACGCGGTGAGGTTGGTGGAAACCTCCAGAGCGTTGGTGCTGCCGAGCGGCGCGGTCAGTTGCAACTGCGGCAAGGTCAGCGTGACGGGAACCATCTGGATGCCGAGTGAACTGTTCTGCGCGTGGGTGATTGAAACAAGACCAATCACGGCAAAGCTGGCGAGTGCGATCAAACAAAAACGTCGCGCGAGTGAACAACGTGTGGTGTCGCCGGAAGAACAAGTCAGGTTTGTCATAGGCGACGCCGAATCTAGGGAGTTGGCTGTTCGGGTCAAACAGTTTTCTGGCGGGAACATTTGCAGAACAACCAACATTCAACTCTCAACATTCAATACCCAAACGAAGACGTGCCCACAAAGCTTGGATGTTCTGCGTTGAATGTTGGTTGTTGAATGTTTCGCCATCGGGTCGCCGCATGGGAAAAAGCAACACCCGGAATCCAAACCGGATTCCGGGTGTCGTGAAACTTGAACTTGTCGCGCCCCGATCAGTAGAGAAGGAATCTACCCACGCCGCCCGGCAGGACGAAGTAACCGCGAGCGGCGTTCGTGGATTGCAGGATGACGCTGTTGATTTCACCCGTCTGAGCGCCGGAAGTGAATGTGCCGCTCACCTGGCCGGAGGCGCGGAACATCGTGAGTGCGACGCCATTCGTGGCAGCGGGATCAATCGTGATCACGTTGTTCGCGAGTGTGTAGGTGTTGGTGATCGGTGTGGACAATCCGCCGCCGCTCAACACCACAGAGCCGCTGGTCACTGTCAGGAGATCGGTGGCGGTGTCGTCGTAGAGTGAGCCGATGGCCACCGTCGCATTCGTGAAGCCGGATGAATAATACGTTGCGCCTGCGCCACGGATGAACACCACTTCAGAATCGTTCTGCAAGTGCGTCGTGCCGCTGGACAGGAATGTCAACCAACCGGAAGCCGAGCCAGTCGCGCCGAGTCCGACGTAGAACGGCACGCTGCCGTTGCGAGAGATGTGCGTGGTTTGAGTGACGAGTGTGTCGTCGGCCAGATAACCGCTCACGTCCACTGAGCCGTCCGTGTCCACGATGAAGCTCAACGTGCTGGCTCCGGGCGGGCCTGATGCTGCGCTGGCGTTGCCGGGAATCGCGACGAGATATTCGCCTGCGCGTGCCGCCGGGAACGATCCCGCGTTCACATTGAGGAAGCTTAACAAGTTCGCACTCCAGCCGGATGTGGTGTTGGACACCGTGCCAGAGATCGTCTCAGTCCAGTTGCCGCTGATGTCGAGAGACATGTTCACCACGAGCGGCGTGTTGGAGACAGAGAGGGTGAGCGTGGGATTCGCAGGGCTGAATTGTCCACTGAACGCGTTGCTCGATCCGGCGCGGGCGATGCCGCCGGTGAATGTGCCGTTCGCTGCGAGGATCAATCGGAAATGACCAGAGCTGGCGTTGGCGAGCGCGTTCGTGTCGAAGAACAATCCCGCATACGAACCGCCGAGAGCCACGAAGGGATTCTGCGGAACAGTGATGGTGAAGGTCTGCGCGGCAGAGGTGTCCACGCCGCCATTTGCGACGCCGGCGTTATCCTTGGCGCGAACCGTCACCGTGGCCGTGCCGCCTACTGCCGCCGGAGTGAATGTGAGCGTGCCGTTCGTGCCGATGGCGGGCTGCGAGGTGAACAATCCTGCGTTGCTGTTGCTCATCACGAAGCTGACGATCTGGTTCGTCTCGTTGAATGCGCCTTTGCCGATGTTGGTGACGGCGTTCGCGACGGAGACTGCGACATTATATTTGTCCACCGTCTGCGTGCCGATCGCGAGGTTGAAGCTGGGGATGTCATTCACTGCATTGACCGCGAGCAGGAAGCTGTTCGTGCTGGTGGCCGAGCCATCGTTGGCGATGAGTGTGATCGTGACACTGCCGTTGGCGTTGGTCTTGGGCGCATAGGTCAATGTGAGTTGCGCGTTCGTGCTGCTGATCAGATTCGTCGAAGTCATGGCGACGGTGGCGATGTTCGTGTCGGACGAACTCACGGTCACAACCAGATTGGTCGAGGACGTATCCACATCCACCACGTTGATGACGGAGGTGAGATTTGTTGTCGCGTCTTCAAAGATTGTCTTGGTGATGAGCGCGGAGAAATACGGTGAGTCATTCACCGGTGTGACGCTGAGCGTGAACGTGTTCGTGTAAGAATCAACGCCGCCACTGCTCGTGCCGCCGGTGTCTTTCATCACGACGGTCAGCGTGTTCGTGCCGATGGCGTTTGTCGCGGTGCGGAAGTTCAGCGTGCCATTCGTGCTGATGGTCGGCGCGGTCGCGAAGGCGAAGTTCGTGGTGGATGTGACGAGAAACACCCAAGTCTGGCTTGCTTCATTCGTCGGCCCTGCGCTGAAGCCGGTGAGGAAGCTGGCGTTGGTGATCGTGCCTGCGTCTTCGGCGATCAACACCAGGTTCGTGCTGAGAGTGAAGCTCGGCGCGTCATTCACGGATGAAACCGTGAGCAGGAAGCTGTTGGTGGCGGAGTTTGAACCATCGGTTGCGACGAGCGTGATGCTGACGCTGCCCGTGACGTTGGTCTTGGGCGAGAACGTGAGCGTGAGCGCGGCGTTCGTGCTGTTGACGATGTTCGTGGACGTGATCGCGACCGTGGCGATGTTCGTGTCGGACGAACTGACCATCACGCTGACGTTGGTGATGGCGGAATCGGAGTCGAGCACGTTGACGATTGCGGTGTTCGTGCTGGTGGCATCTTCGCGGATCGTCTTGGAGGCAATGCCCGTGAAGCTCGGTGCGTCATTCACGCTGGTCGCCGCGATGCTGAATGTGTTCGTGACAGAATCTTTACCACCGCCTGTGATGCCGCCGGAATCTTTCATCACGACGGTGATCGTGTTCGTGCCGATGGCGTTGGTGGCGGTCTTAAAGATGAGCGTGCCGTTCGTGTTGATGCTTGGCGCGAGCACGTAACCGAAGTTCGTTCCCGATGTGACAGTGAACGCGAATGACTGCGCGACTTCATTCGTCGGGCCGGTGCTGATGCTCGTTAGGAAATTTGCGTTCGTCACGAAGCCAGCGTCTTCTGCGAGCAACACGAGATTCGTGCTGAGAGCGAACGCGGGTTGATCGTTCACCGCCGTGACGGTGAGCAAGAAACTGTTTGTGGTGTTCGCCGTGCCGTCCGTTCCGATGAGTGTGATGCTCACGCTGCCGTTGGCGTTTGTCTTGGGTGAGAATGTGAGCGTGAGCGCGGCGTTCGTTCCGTTGACGATGTTGGTCGAGGTGATCGCGACGGTGGCGATGTTTGTGTCGGACGAAGTCGCGGTGACAACCAGATTGCTGCTCGCTGTGTCGGTATCAATCAAATTGACCGTCGCGGTGTTGTTCGTCGTCGCATCCTCAAGAATCGTCTTGGAGACGAGACCTGAGAATGTGGGCGCGTCATTGGCGGGTGTGACTCCGATGCTGAATGTGTTCGTGACAGAATCCCTGCCGCCGCCGGTCACGCCGCCAGAATCTTTCATTACAACCGTGATGGTGTTCGTGCCGACCGCGTTTGTGGCCGAGCGGAAGGTGAGCGTGCCATTCGTGCTGATAGCTGGCGCGGTCGCAAAACTGAAGTTCGTGCCCGATGTCACCGTGAACGCCCAGGTCTGAGCAGACTCATTCGTCGGGCCGTTGCTGATTCCGGTGAGGAAGCTGGCGTTGGTGATCGTGCCTGCGTCTTCCGTCACGAGAACAAGATTCGTGCTGACGGAGAAGGCTGGAACGTCGTTCACCGCTGTGACAGTGAGGGCGAAACTGGTCGTGGTAGTGAGTGCGCCGTCGTTCGCGACAAGAGTGACGGTTGTTGAACCGAAGGCGTTGGTCTTGGTGACGAGTTGGATGGTGCGGTTGGTCAGCAGCGTGGTGCTGTTGTTCATGTTAACCGGGCCGTTATGGGAGAGTGACGTCCATCCAAGGCTTGAGAATATTCCGGTGTTGCCAGGAGTTGTTTCTCCGAGTGATCCGTTCGCGGAGGAGAAGCTGTCAGTGAGCACCAATTGTCCGTTGGTTGAATTGTACGACAGCGTGAATTGACCGGCAGCCATCACGTTCATCCCGCTTATGAAAGCACTGAGCGTGGTACTTGAATTGAAGCTTGCAGTAGCCGAGAAGTTTGGTCCTGAACCCGAAAAGTTGATCAAATTCGTGGTGAATCCCGGGAACACCTGGCCCAGTGTCGCGCTGGTTGCAAAAGGCGTGTTCACCACACTCACGTCGGCAAGGTTTGTATTTCCCAGCGAAGCCGTGACTGTGACACCGCCAGCGAATCCATCTGGATCAGTTACAGTGAGCGCGAACAAGTTCGTCCCGCTGTCCTCGTTGATGGTCTTCGGAGTGATGGCCGCAAATTGCGGGGCGTCGTTCACTGCAAACACATCAAGATCGAATGTGTTCGTCACAGAATCCTTGCCGCCGCCAGCCACACCGCCGCTGTCTTTCATCACGATGGTGATGGTGGTGCTTCCATGAACATTCGTCGCGGTGCGGAACGTGAGCGTGCCGTTGGTGCTGATGGCTGGAGGAGTTGCGAAACTCAAGTTCGTTCCCGCCGTCACAGTGAACGCCCAGGTCTGAGCGGACTCATTCGTCGGGCCAGCACTCAGACCAGTGAGGAAGTTGGGTGTCGTGACCAAGCCTTCGTCTTCCTGCGCGGCAACGAATCCGGTGCTGCGGGTGAATGCGGGCTGATCGTTCACCGCTGTGACCGTGAGCAAAAAGCTGTTGGTGGTGTTTGCCGTGCCGTCCGTTCCGATGAGCGTGATGCTCACGCTGCCGTTGGCATTGGTCTTGGGAGTGAACGTCAATGTCATCGCGGCGTTCGTGCCGTTGACGATGTTCGTGGAAGTGATGGCGACCGTGGCGATGTTCGTGTCGGATGAAGTCGCGGTCACAACCAAGTTGCTGCTGGCCGTGTCGGTATCAATCACGTTGATCGTCGCAGTGTTATTGGT
>JANNAO010000178.1:0-2211 GCA_031384405.1 Verrucomicrobiota bacterium
GCCGAGTCCATCGGCATAAGGCGTCGCGCCCATGCCGGGGCGGGAGGATTGCGCGGAAGCGGAGACAACAAAAGCGGCGGCCATTGAAGCGACGACTGCGATCGAACGAAACGCGGCGTCCCGAACAACAAATTGACATTGCCGAGGATCAACAGAATAAACCGGGTGAATCACAGGTGAACTCTGGATGATGCGTGTGGTTTGAGCAATCACCTGAACAGGGAACAGCGCAGCATGTTTGTGCGGTGAGGCGAGTGTCTTGACGGAGTGCGTCCGTCCTCGGGCGCAGCGACCTCCGCCAGCAAGTCCGGTTGGACTATGCGAGAGCGTGCCGCGGTGAAGAATGTTGCTGTGGCCGAGGACGGCCACACTCCGTCCTCACGGCACGAGCCGGATGCGATAGAATCGCGAGGCCGAGTTGGTCAATGCCCCGACGTCGAGATAGTTGTTCGTCACAGAACCGCTGCCGGTAAGAATGATATTCGGGCTGACGGGCACGAAGTTGTCCGTGGGTTGCGCGCTAGCTTCCACCACGTTTGTTGTGCCACCAGTTGCAGTCCAAGTGAGCAGCACGCTGTCATTGGTGATCGTGAGTTGGGTGAAGTGTGGCGAAGGCAGTGCAACCAACGCAGAAATGGGCGAGACGACAGGAGACGAAATGATCGCCCTGATAACATCGCTGTAAGTCGAATAGCCGACCACGTTGAACGCACGAACCCGATAAGAGTTAATGACGTTGACCACCGGATTGGTATCCAAATAACTCACATGGTATTTATTGGTCGCCAAGACTATGGCAATTTCAGTCCATGTAGTTTGGTTATCTGTGCTGCGTTCGAGTTTGAAACCATCTTGGTCCATACGAAAGTGTGCGTTCCATAAGACTTCAATGGAATTGGAGCTTCTCACGTAGGTCGAAAGTTCTGTTGGAGCCATGGGCGGATCAATTGTGATGCGCCGAGCAGTTGAGGGATTACCTTCACCAAGCCAATTGTAGATATAAACACGATACCAGTACGTGGCATTTGCAGTCAGATTGGTGTCAACGAATGTTTCGTAATCGCTGCTGTACGGGGACTTGATGATTGTTTTCACTTCTGTCCAAGTGCCTGGCACACCGCCAACATCCGGTGCTCGCTGCACATTATAGCCATTAACCAAACCGTAGCTCGCCGAATTGAACTGCCATTCTAGGTAAGCCCGGTTCACAATTGCGTCGCATCTGTAAAAATTTGGGGGTGGCGGCGGAACAAGGCGGGATTCCACGGCGAGACTGTAAGGAGAGATGCCAAGAACATTAAAGCTGCGGACACGATACCAATTAGTGGTGTACCGCGTCAGATTGGTATCTGTGAATTCGGGGTTGTGATCAGATTTCAAGATGGTGGCAATCGGACTCCAAACACCCGGTGCTCCACCAGCATCGGTGGCTCGTTCCAGATAATATCCGTCAACACCTGCATCTCCCGGAAACCATTCCACCCTGACTTGATTTGTCTGGCCAATTTGCGCCGACAGATTGTTGGGCGAGCGTGGGCCAAGGATTGCAATGGGCGTCTGCGTTGACGCATCACTGTCACCCACCCAGTTGTAGGCGCGGATGCGATACCAGTAATTACCAACGGACAAGCCGGTGTCAGTGTGTCCCGCGTACCACCAGCCACTGAAACTGTTGGTCGCGCTCACTTGGGCGATTTGTGTCCACGCGCCGGGATTCCCACCGACATCTAAGGCGCGCTCTACTTTGAATCCGCCGACGTCGCCGGATGTGTAGTCGTACCAAGACAGATTCACGCGATCCGCAAATTGCGACGGGGAATGTTGAATCGGGGCAGGCGGCGGGCCGACGAAAAATTGTAGCGCATCGCTGTAGGCCGACACCCCCGTCGAGCTGAAAGCTCGCACACGATACCAGTTGGTCGTGTACGCGATGGCATTCGTGTCAATGAAGGCGTCCGGAAAGTTGATTGCGGGAAGCATCCCTATTTCATTCCAGCTTCCTGGATTGCCTCCGACATCCGCCGCCCGCTCGATGGTAAAGCCGGATTGATCGCGTGGATAGGAAGCGTAAATCTCAAGTTTGACTTGGTTGGTTATTCCAAGTTTAGCCACCACGCTTTGAGGCGGTTTGGGCGGCAAAACCCTCACGCTCACAGTTGTGCTGTACAACGATGCGCCCACCCAGTTGATTGCCCGGACGCGATACCAGTA
>JANNAO010000228.1:0-1832 GCA_031384405.1 Verrucomicrobiota bacterium
TCGCGCAGTTCGGCAGCCATCGCGATTGCATTCAAGGCCGCACATTTGGCGACCTCCAGATTCGCGTCCAGTCTAAGGCTCGTAACGGCATTCCTAATCAGTTCCAAATCCCCAACTGCCTGTAGGGCAATTTTCGCCCAAGCTTCACCGCATGGAGCGAAGCCGAACTCTTTCAGGATGTCTTTGTCTGCCTCCGAAATCATCGATTCCGTGATGGTAACGACAAACCGCCGTTCACCAGCAGCAGAATCGAGGCAAGCGCGGAGAAAGTTTCGGAGCATCGTAGCAGCCAACGGATGCTTGCCGTGTCGGAGCACAGGCACGTTCAAGCTCTGTGGTTGCTGGCGGTCCATCACTCCGAGAATGACGTGAGCGTCGGAACTGTCGGTCACCACCTGCACATCCGTGGACTTTGGCTGACTGAGGCAATGGTGAAGTAATTTCTTGAAATCGCTTTCTCGCTCTTCTGGCGCTTTGAACGCTTCGACGACTCCATCAATCGCTTCCGCTTTTAGCAGGGCGTTCTTGAGCCGAGAGCCTGCGATTCGTGCTGGGCGGTAATCACCTTCGCGCTCCACGGAATCAAGATGATTGATGAGTTCGGCGGGATGCAAAACCATCAACCCGTGGCTCTGATACAGCGATTCGCAGCGGTCCACCAAGGTTTGGTCCCGAGTCACCATGAATGGCGCACCGGCGCTGACGGCGTAGGCGACCTGTCGAAGGTCGGCTTCGTCGTTCAGCGTAGTGGAAGAGGGAAGGCGTGGGCGCAATTCAGCGCACAGCTTTTGAAAGACCGCGTCGTCCGCCGGCAGCGTCTTGTAACGGGTTGCTTCAGCACGGCTCGCACTTCGTTGCTTCTCATCAGGTGCCTTCGCGATTTCGTTGCGCAGTTCCTTTGTGACAACCAACTCAATACTCGCCTGCACCCAATCCGCCAGCAGTGCTTTGGAATCTTCACTTTCGGGAGTTTCGCGAGCGAACAGGTCGTAAAAGACGTTTGCATCAATCACCACAGGCTGCCGAACCGGGTCGGGTTCCGAGGCGCGGGAAAACAAGTCTTCGTGGCCGTGGCTGAACCACCAAAAGGTCAGCTCTGCCCCGTCTTTGCCACGCCCACTCTTGGCGTTGACGGCTTCAAACCCAAACCTCGACCACATGTGCGTCACGTCGTAATCGCGTCTGCAAAGGAGGCCGATGCCTTCGAGTGATTTAGTTTCGTGCTTGAGGTGTTCTACCAGCAGTCGGGCGATGCCTCTTCCACGGGCGGAGTCCGCGACACAGAGATGGACGATTGACGCCCGGCCGCGTGCGACCCGGTAGAGCAGATACCCGAGGCAATCGCTGCCAGCGTCCAAGGCGACGATAATCTGGCTGAGTCGCGCGTGCTCCTCAAACGCACCTTTGGGAAAGAACCCGAGCGTTTTCGCGTTGAGCCGATGGAGCGCCATGACGCGGTCCATGTGTGGCGTCGGAAAACCGATGCGTTCGAGTTTGATTGCGTTGCTCACCAGTGCTGCAGGCATCCCAGCCCGCAATTGGTTAGCAACGTTCGCCTACTTTCGCGAGCGTCATTTCACGTCGCGTTCCCGAAGTGCCCCCGAATGGAATCCCTGGTCTTGCTCTCCGCTCGCGAGTTCCCTCAAATCCAATCACTACGATGCCATTCGAAGAACATAGAGCCGCTGCCTGGCCGCCGCGTGCGGCAGCCACCCCCAGCGACACGGTGAACGAGATGGAATGTCGGTGGCCTTTGCCCGCGTTCTCTCCGTCATAACTTTTTACCCCACGCACTATGCCCATCGATCTCCGCAGCGACACCATCACGCAAC
>JANNAO010000258.1:0-6547 GCA_031384405.1 Verrucomicrobiota bacterium
GCGGGAGTCAGGGTGTGAGTTAGAGTTCGCGCATGCGTTTGATTTTACCTCCTGTCGGCACCAGCCAGCTTCTTGAACTGCTGAGTCCTTACGCTCCCGATGACTTCATTGCCGAGGTTTGTTCGCGCCAGTTCACGGGTGGGCAAATATAACCAATTCGGCTCGATCGGACGCGCCAGATATTCTGACAAACCCTGATCGTTCTGAGCGATCACTTGGCGACCATCAATCAAAACACAGTAGCCGCGATTGCGGCGACCTGCGCGCCCGATACGTTGCCAAAAGGATTTCATTGAGGTTGGCGTGTCAAGCAACACGACCAAATCAATCTCCCCAATGTCCAATCCCATCTCCAATGCGCTGGTTGCGACCACCCCGCGAAGAGTGCCTTGCGTCAACGCATCTTGGATTTTTTTGCGGTCAAGTGGTTCGTAACCTGCCCGATATGGGAGAATGCCATTGTCTAGGGATTCACTTTCCTCCGAGTTGCCGTCGGGTTGGTTTTCTGCATGAGAGCTGCGCTGACTGGCGGCAGTGACGAGTTCGACAAGCTTGCGAGAATCTCCGAAGGCCAAAAAGCGCCCAGGGAATTCTTTTGCAAGCGATCGCAAGAGGATCGTTGTTGAGTCAAAATTTCCACCGGAACTTTTGCTGACGAGTTTAATTTCTTTGGCGGCCACACGAGCACCGTCAGCATCAGCACCAAACAAAACTGTTGTTCTACCGGTCAATTGGTGGATGAATTGTTCCGGTTCACCCAAAGTGGCGGTGCTGCAAATGAGACGATGCTTGGCACTCACTGCCTGAAGACGCCTAAGAAAGAAGGCCATGTTTGTGCCGAACACCCCATCATAGACATGAGTTTCGTCCAAAATAAGCAACTTCAGATTCGAGCGAAACTGAGCGACTGGCTTCTCGTTAAGGTGGCTCATGAACCAAGCCTGCGCCACATCTGGTGTCATCAATACAATGCGCCTGCGCATCAGTATCTCATTGCGTTCTGACAAAGACACACTGCCATCAATGAAGCCGACATTAAGAGAGAGAGTCTCCAACATGGAATTCCATCGAGCCAATTGGTCTTGAATGAGAGCCCTGGCCGGATACAAGACCAAGATTCGGGCATCGTCATCGGTCAACAATTCGTGTGCTGCGGTTGCCATGAATACAAGGCTTTTGCCGGAGGCCGTCGAAGTGGCAAGGCAGACATCGTTTCCGGCCAAGCTTTGCTTGATCGCTTGAGCCTGAACCGCAAGGCACGGCGTTAGTTCACAGGCGATTCTTGGAATCGCCTTTTTTATTACCGCATTCGGTTCATTTGATCTGGCCAGAAGTTTTGCGGGGTTGGATACAGTCGGCGAGCGGACGAACTTTGATCCGGTCGTCCAAGGCGTAACCGCGAGTACCCGGATAAACCACCCAAAGCTCATCCAATCCTAGGTCGGTGATTGCCAGATGCATCGAGCGGGTGGCCTGTGGGGCATCCGACCGTTTGAATTCCACTCCGATGCGTTTGCCACTGACCTCCATCAGCAGGTCGAGTTCGTACCCGCTGTGAACGGCGAAAAACCAAGTTTGGTCGGGCTGCTGCGCTTGGATAATTTCTTCCAATGCGAAGCCTTCCCACGAAGCGCCAAGTTTTGGATTCGTCAATAGTTCAGCCGAGGATGGAATGCCGCAGAGCGTATGGAAAAGGCCGGAGTCGCGGAAATATATTTTTGGAGTTTTGACGAGCCGTTTGCCTAGGTTGGCCTGCCACGGCAACAACCGGCGGATCATGTAGGTTTGTTCCAGCGCATCCAGATACGCGCGGGCGGTGTTAGGGGCGATGCCCAGCGAGGCGGCGATTTCGCTGCCGTTCCAAAGCTGCGCATGATAGTGGGCCAGCATCGTCCAAAACCGGCCCATGAGTGCAGGTGAAAGGCCGAAGCCCAAGGCGGCCAAATCACGTTCCAGAAACGTGCGGATAAAATTCTTGCGCCACGCCACGCTGCTCTCTTCATCTGCGGCCAGATAGGAGCGCGGAAAACCACCCCGCTGCCAGAGGGTTTCCTGGGATCCGGCTGGCAATTCGTTGAGGTCGAAGCCGCGCATTTCTATGATTTCAACCCGACCGGCCAGCGATTCGGCGGCCTGCCGCGATAGTTCCGGCGAAGCACTCCCCAGAATCAGGAAGGTGGCCGGTTGCTTTGCCCGGTCGGCCAGCACCCGCAACACGGGGAACAAACCCGGTTGACGTTGTGCTTCGTCAATCACTACCAGCCCCTGCAATCCCTGCAATGCGGTCATGGGATTTTCCATGAGGCGGGACACCACCGGATCTTCCAAATCAAAATATTGCGGATGACCAGCGGGAATCATCTGCCGCGCCAACGTGGTCTTGCCGCATTGACGCGGCCCCAGCAGGGCGACCACGGGATTACGCCCCAACGCTTTTTTAAGCCGGTCAGAGTAATGCTTGCGGGAAATCATAGGTGAAATATTGCAACGCCATTGCCAAATATCAAGTTTCTTGTTTTGGCATTCGCTCGCGGCATTGGGTCGTTTTTTTGATTACCGATTCTGGCAAATCCGAAAGCGAGTGGGGCATGGTCGAATGTGAACCCATCGTTTCGGAACAGTTATGGAATCAAGCCAACCAAATCATCGAGGAACAGCTAAAATCATGGAAACGCCCTGGCAAAGCCCCCATCCATCTGTTCAGTGGTTTGGCTCAATGCTCCTGCGGACACAAGATGTATGTCCGCACGGGCAGTCCAAAATATATTTGCCGCAAGTGTTGCAACAAGATTCTCATCGTTGACTTGGAAAACATCGTCCATCAGGAGTTGAAGGGGGTTTTCACCCAGCCCGACCGCGTCACCCGCCATTTGGATGCGGCGGACAAAAACCTGACCGAGAAGCAATCCTTGCTTGATGCCCACCAGAAGGAATTGCAGAAAGTCAGGGACGACATGACCCGCACCCATCGGATGTATCTTGAAGAGCAAATCACCGCCCAAGGGTTCTGTGATTTCTACAAGCCCGCAGAGGCGCGGTTGAACCAGCTTGTGTCAGAACTGCCGCAACTCCAAGCCGAAGTGGACTTCCTCAAAGTGAACAAACTGTCCGCCGACGATGTCCTCCACGAAGCGGGCACGCTCTATGACCGCTGGCCCAAACTGCCGTCAGAGGACAAGCGCAAGATCGTCGAATGCCTCATCGAAAAGATCGTGATCGGCGATGGTGAAATTGACATATCCCTTTCGCACATGCCATCTTCTGAACAAACGTGCAAAAACCAACAACACTTAGTAGCACTGTTGGGTTTTGCACAACGCATATTGAGGGCTTCAAGAAGCCACATTTCGGTGAATTGTAGGCCAAAGTTACTATTTAGAGCAAATCCTTCCGCTTGTCGGAAACGCGGTGTGGAATCATATAGGTCGTAGCTTATGGCGATGATAAATACGACGATTTGAAAGACGAAAAAACTTGTGATAGCGAGGGCAGCGGAAAGACTTTTGGCGATATTGCTGGTGTGGTCGCATCCCCGACTGAAAGCGAACTGGACATGCCGAGGTGAAACAAACTTGCGAAATCACGGCCTTGGTTGACTAGGAAAACCCTCCGAGGCGGGCATAGGTCCGGGATGTTTAGTTTGATGTCAGTGAGCTTCTGAAAATGTTCGTAGCCGAGACTACGATTCGCGAAATTCCCCATGACAATCCACGCCAGACGCGCCTATGGGCAGATTGGTGAATTGCCGCCCAAATTGCGGATGGTGGTGATGTTGGAGAGACATAATGATTCGAACGGCAGGAAGT
Organism: Verrucomicrobiota bacterium; assembly: GCA_031384405.1. Taxonomy (GTDB): domain Bacteria; phylum Verrucomicrobiota; class Verrucomicrobiia; order Limisphaerales; family JADLHS01; genus JADLHS01. The sequence goes on from JANNAO010000258.1 coordinate 3,807, forward strand.
TCGCGCGTCAACTTTTCTCAAGTCGGTTAGTCAGGAGCGGCGTGTCGCCTTTCAGGCGACATGCAGTAAGCGGACCGGACGTGTTTCCGGCCGCGCTTGCTTGGGTTTCCTCTGCGAAACCTTCGTAGCAATGGTGATTTTGTCATTCGCGTTTATTGCCGCCTACCCGGGGGTCGGAGTTGCGGCTCACTTCAACATCACTCGCATTGATCCAGGGAGCGTTCAGCTTCTCGCCGCGTTGGCTGCGCTCATAAAAACCGCGTATGCCTTCGGCGGCAAACGGATATTGGTCGAACACGTCGCCCTGGCCGAGTGCGCGCGGATCGTTTTGCGCCCGGAGCGCGGAGAAGAGCTGCTCGCGCAGTTGCTGTTTGATCGTGTGAAAGGCCGTATCACTGGCGAGATTGGTGAGGCAATGCGGGTCGCGGCTCCGATGGTAAAGTTCTTCGGCCCCGCGCAGACCAAAGGTGAGTTCCCATCGGCGACGCTGTTCGGGAGTGGCGCGGTTCGACAGTATTTCCGTCTTGGTCTGGCAGCCGCAAGCATCGGTGTATCCCGTCTCCGCATTGCCCGAAGGCCAGCGCGTCGGTTCAAAATTGTGGAGATACCGAAAGTTGGCGTTCACGATTCCGCGCACTGGATAGCCCGCGTCATGCGGTCGCCCCACGTCGTTGCGTTCGCGTCCGATGATCAGATGATCACGAGGCGTCTTTGTCTTCACAGAATCGTTGCCTGAAAAAATATCGGTCAAACTGCGCCCGGTCGCTGCGGCCATTCCGGTCTGTTGCCACTTGATGCCCGCCAGTTCGATGATCGTTGGCGCGAAGTCAATGAAGCTGACAAATTCTGAAACTGATCGTCCGGGACGTTGAATGCCCGCCGGCCACTGAATCGCGAGCGGCATGTGATCGGAGTCCTCGTACGCCTGACCTTTCGCGCGTGGGAACGGCATCCCATTGTCGGAAGTGACCACGACGATTGTGTTGCTCAACAGACCGCGCGCTTCCAACAAGTTCAACATCCGCCCCAGATGTCGGTCGAAGTGTTCAACCTCGAAAGCGTAATCCAATAAATCCTCTCGCACGCCCGGCGAGTCCGGCCACTGAGATGGAACGTAATCAATGTCAGAAAGTTTTTTGCCACCCTTGGAAACACCGCTGCCTTGTTCGTAGATACGATGCGGCTCCATTCCGCCATACCAGAAACACCAAGGTTTTGTCGCACTCGTGGATTCGAGGAACTGGTTGAAGTTCGCCGCGTAGTCGTTGCTCTTGATGCCACTGGTCAGTGGGAGCGCGCGTCGTTCGTTAAAAGGCTTGCCGGTCATCTCGCGTTCCTGACCTGACTGATTCGTCGCCACGCCCGGACCCCAACCTTTGCCGGTCATTCCCACGATGTAACCATTTTCTCCCAACGCCTCCGCCCATGTTTTGAATTCCGGCGGAAAGTAACTCACATGGTTCGCAGCGGCGGCGAGTTGCCAGGGATTGCGCCCGGTCAGAATGGCGGAGCGTGACGGTGAGCATTTGGCAGTCGGCGTGTAGGCGCGTGTGAACAAAAGCCCCTGCTTCGCCACGCGATCAAACGCCGGGGTCTTAACCCAGCGACAACCATACGCGCCCGCGTGACCAGCAGACCAGTCGTCGGCGATCGCAAACAGAATGTTCGGACGCGTGTTGGTCGTTGACGGCTGCGCTTGGCAGATCGTCAGCGACAGCAGCACGGCAAAAAAAAGGTTCTTCGCTGTTTTCGGTGGAGCCACGAAATGGAAGGACGCGGCAACACGGACTTCCCTCACCCCTTCGGAAGGGGTGTGGGATTGAGGGTGAGGGGTAAGGCTTGGCGAAGAAGATGGCTCACGAATGTTGTTTTGATTGCGCCAACAAAGTTTGGAAGCTGGTTTTGTTATCGCGATTTTTCCCCTCACCCCGGCCCTCTCCCCTTCCGAAGGGGCGAGGGAGAATTCTGCGCCGCCGCTCAAGATATTCTCATCACTCCTTTGCGGCTCCACTGAAAACAGCGAAGAACCAGAAATAATTTGTGCGGTGGTTTTCATGTTCACTCGATTTCGCTTTCTTGGCGCCGCCGCTGATAGGTCTGGCGCGCGTGGTCGTAGGCGAGTTGCGCTTCGCGGTGTTCCGCGCCGACGTGAAAGCGTTCCTTCTGCGACCAGCATTGATCTACACCGCGCAAGCACCATTCGACACTGCGGCGGGAGGCACGAATGGGTTTGTCATCCACCAGCACGAAGATCGGATTCGAGTGCGCGGATGGAAACGTGCGGAGTGCCACCCAACTGCTGCGCTCGATGGGAATCTCAAATTCAACTTCCTGCTCGCGACCGTCCGTGGAAATCGTCTTGCTCGCCACCGGGTAGCCGTTGACCACGACTTCAAGCGGAACGCTGTTGGTGGCCGGTTGTCGCACGGCGGCGAGGACTCGCAAGCGGAGATGCCCCGGTTTCTTGAGACGCAGTTCGCTGCCGCTCTCGCCGACGGCCACGGAATTGCGCGGCGCATTTTTTTCAGCGGCGGTGAATTCCATCAGATGACTCGTGCCATCGCTGATGTAGCTGCGCCCATCACGCAGCTTGTCGCACCAATCGTCGAACGTCAGCTTGCCATCGAGCTTTACATACGAGCGCCCAATGCCCACGCGCGCCCCGCTCATGCAGGGAAAATCCGTCTCGCCGCTCGCGACGACGGGGAAGCCGCAGTTCATCACTTGATACCACATGTTCC
>JANNAO010000443.1:0-1732 GCA_031384405.1 Verrucomicrobiota bacterium
AATCTCAGCAATCGAACATTCCCGCGCGAGGACGACGAGATTGCAACCAAGATTACGGGCGAACTCCACGCCTGCCGCGCTTGTGACGGTCATCTGCGTTGAGCCGTGGATGGGAAAGTCCGGCGAGAGTTCGCGGATGAGGCGACAGATGCCGACGTCTTGCACGATGGCGGCGTCCACTCCGGCCGCGATGATCGCGCGAAGATATTCCGTGGCATCGGCGAGTTCGTTCTCAAAGACGAGCGTGTTGAAGGTGACGTAGCCCTTCACGCCGCGCCGATGCAGGAACTCCATCAGCTTCGGCAAATCTGCAACGGTGAAGTTATGCGCCCGCATCCGGGCGTTGAATTTTTCCAGGCCGAAGTAGATCGCGTCCGCGCCATTCTCGACGGCGGCTTTGGCGCACTCCCAATCGCCAGCGGGCGAGAGAAGCTCGGGCAATTGAGGATTGCCGATTGCCGACCCGCCGTGCTCGCGCACCGTCGTGGCAGGTTGCCGATTGGGGGCAGCGGACGGCGAGGTTGTTAAGATGTTTGGCGAGTGGGCCACGCAATCAGGCTAGCTGGAAGTGCGACGGGAAACAAAACCTGTTTGACGCGAATTACGCGAATTGTCGCGAATGGGATCCGGAATTCGTGTCAATTCGTGGAATTCGCGTCAAAGTCTTGCCCCTGTTTTCACGAATGGAAATACCCCAACTCTTTCAGGGAGGAATAATCCTTCGCGCGAGTGGCGGTGGCGCGACCGATGATGACGTGGTCGAGGACTTCAATCTTGAGCAGTTGTCCGGCGCGGATCAGATCGCGCGTCGCCTTGATGTCGGCGGCGCTCGGCGTGGGATCACCGCTGGGATGATTGTGCAGAAGAATGACAGCGGCGGCGTTGGCCATGATCGCAGCGCGGAAAACTTCGCGAGGATGAACGAGCAACGTGTCCACAAGCCCATCGGAGATTTCCTCCACGCGAATGAGTTTGTTGCGGACGTTCAACAACAGCAACTGGAGCGACTCGACATCGCGGAGGCGATTGGTTTCGCGCATGTAGTTGACGACGGTTTCGGGATTATCCAGCACCGGCGATTCATCGCGCCGTTCCTGTTCCATGCGTTTGGCGAGCGCGAACGCAGCGACGAGCGTGGCAGCTTTGTCCTGGCCGATACCAGCGACCTGTTTCAATTCATCCACCTTGGCGAGAGCAAGCGCGTTCAGCGAACCGTATTTCTGGATCAACTGTTGTCCGATCTGGACGACGTTTGCGCCTTTCAATCCAGTGCGAAGCAGGATGGCGATCAACTCCGCGTGCGTGAGAGCATCCGGCCCACGCGCAACGAGGCGTTCGCGCGGACGTTCGTTGGCGGGTTGATCTTTGAGGCGCAGCGAATGGGACATACGGAATGGATAGCGACGGGAAGCCTGGTTGTCACGCGGAGTTCGTTTCGATGACCCAATAATTTATCGGTTTAACCGCCCGGCGCAGCTTGTTACTCTCGTCGCATGATTTCACGGGTCAAATCTGAGGCACTGTTCGCTGAAGCGCTCAATTACATTCCAGGTGGCGTCAATTCTCCGGTGCGCGCGTTTCGTGCGGTGGGCGGGAAACCGTTCTTCGTCAATAAAGCCAGCGGTTGTCGCGTCACAGACGTGGACGGGAATGAATACATTGATTACGTCGGCACTTGGGGGCCAGCGATTTTGGGTCACGCGCATCCGAAAATCATTTCCGCCATCAAAGC
>JANNAO010000289.1:0-4365 GCA_031384405.1 Verrucomicrobiota bacterium
GGAAAAATCTCCCGAAGAGTTCGAGGCGTGCATGAAATCGCTGATGGAAAAAGCTATCAACGCTTACAACAACCGCGCCGAGGGGATGCGTCACGGTCTGGCGATTGATAAGCAGGTTACGATCATCCTCAGTCAAAGCGATACCGCGCGACCGTTGTGCGGCATCTACTTCAACCTCCACTCGCCGTATCAGAGAAACGCGCTGCCCTCGAATGTGAAGCCGATCCCTGACAAGCCAGCGGTAGATTAAGGCTGAGTTGGATTGCCACAAAGAGGCACAAGAGGCGCAAATCCGACGGGGTAGCCGCAGTTAGCAATTTGGCGCAGTGCTGATTTTCCTTTGTGCTTTTCGTGGCTAAAGAATTTTACCGATCCCGCACTTCATCTCCCTTGTTCGCCACGCCAGAGATCAAGTCTGCCACGGTGTTGCTGTCGCGCGTCGGGCCGGTGATCTTCACTTCGCCAACCTTGAGACCGTCACGATAGATGAACATCGGCTGCTCCAATGCTGGCATTTTGCCGCCGGGAAAATCCAAGACCACGAACCGTCCCGCGCTGTTGAACGTCGCCACTTTTCCGCCGAGCGAATTATCCGGCGTCACCAATGGACTAGGCTTTGGTTCGCTGGCCTTGGGCTTCTCGGAAGCTTTGTTGGAATCAGTCGTCGCGCTGGGTTGGATCGGCGGTTGTTCAAGTCGCGCGGATTTTTTTACAGCGGGCTTTGGTTGCGTGGAGCTTTTACCAGTCGCGCAACCGCAGAGGATTGCAGCGACCAAGACGATGACGAGTGAGAAGCGATTCATGCCATGAGTTAAGCCAGCGGCGACGCGAAGGTCAATTCAGCTTTCGTCGCCAATCTGACAGCGGGCGCATTTTGACACTGCCTCCGTAGTGGGGCGGGCATCCTGCCTGCCCAGTCCGGCATCCTTCCGGTTACGGCTAGAACATTGGGGATGATGCCTGATCGGACAGGCTGGAAGCCTGCCCCACTATTTCACGCCCGGATTGATCACCGACACCACGGCTGCATCCGCGCGCAGATATTTTTGCGCCACGGCTTTCACTTGCGCGAGAGTAGTCGCTTCGATCTTCGCGTCTTCCGCATCGCTGTGCGCGTAGCCGAGACCGTAAAGTTCATCGAGCGCAGTCGTGGTGGCGAGACCGCCGAGGTCTTGGCGACCAATCTTTCGCTGGCCGATGATCTTGGCTTTGGCGCGACGAAGTTCGTCCTCGGTCAAACAATCTGTTCGCAACAACTCAACCTCCTTGAACATCTCCGCCTCGACTTGCGCCGCCTTCTCCGGCTCTGTGCCAGCGTAGAACGCGAAGTAGCCGGGCGTGAGTCCCAACATGTTTTGTGCGCCGACGTAATACGCGAGGCCGAGTTTCTCGCGGATGCGGAGGAACAATCGCGAGCCGAGATCGCTGCACGCTTCCTGCAACAACTCCAATGCCTGCCGATCATCCGCGTTCAACGTCGAGCCGGGGAAGCCGATGACGACGACGGCTTGCTTCTTGTCGCGCGAATCGGTGATGCGCTTTGGCAAAGTTGGTCTCAAGTCTGAAGTCTGAAGTCTAAAGTTGCCGCCTTGCCACGCACCGAATGCTTTCTCGATGGCCGCTGTTACTTCAGATGTTTTCACATCGCCGTAGATGGCGAGGACGCAGTTGGACGGCGTCGCGAGCTTTTTGTAGAACGCGGCGACAGTTGCGGAATCCAGTTTTGCAAGAGTCTCCTCGGTGCCGAGGGAATCCAATCCGTAGCCGATGTTGCCGAACAACTCCGCGCGCATCGCCTTGAACGCGCTCTTGAGCAACTCATCCTTGTTCCCACGGATGCCCGCGATCTGGACTTCGCGTTCGCGTTCCAACTGCGCGGCGGGAAAGGTGGGATTCAAGATCGCATCCGCGAGAAGCTCAAGCCCCGTGGCGAAGTCTGAACTCAACACTTCCGCGTTCACACCAAAGCTGTTGTTGCCACCGTAGCTGTCGAGCGAGCCGCCGATGGATTCGATCTGCGTGGCGATCTCTTCCGCGCTGCGCGTCTTCGTGCCTTTGATGTTGAGGCGAGAGAATAATTGCGTAATGCCGCTGTTGACGGCGTCTTCCGCCAGCACGCCGCCTTGGAACACCGCGCGCAATTCCACGAACGGCAGCCGATGATCTTCCTTCACGAGCAACTTGAGGCCGTTGGGCAAAGTGAACTTCTGGATCGCGTGATCGGTGTTGCTCTCGACGAGCGCTGAAGTTTTCGGCGACGTGCCATTGGGCAACAGCGCGTAGAGCGTGCGGTTTTCCGATGTGAGATAATGGCGGGCCACGCGTTGCAAGTCGGCGGGCGTGATGCGTTGGACGGCGGCGAGGTAACGCTGCGAGAAATTCAGATCACCCGCCGAGAGCCAGTTGCTGCCGAGGTCTGCGGCCTGCCCTTGCATCGTCTTGCGCGAGGAAAGAGTTGCACTGATAAATTGTTTCACGGCCTTCTGCAATTCAGCGGCGGACACCAGCGAGTTTTTCAACTTGTCCATCTCGGTGAGCAACGCATCACGTGCGGCGGTGAACTTGTCCGCATCCACCATCGCGCTGATGCCGAACAGTCCGGGGTTGCCGGGATTGTAAGTCCACGCATCGGCGTAGTGAACCACGCCGAGCTTCTCGCGCACTTCCTGATAAAAGCGCGAGCTGCGTCCGCTGCCGAGCAAGACTGCCAGCACGTCGAGCAACGGCACGTCCGCATGACGGATGTCCGGGATGTGCCACGCGAAGTGCATGTGGCCGAGTTCAATCGCGGCTTCCTCGATGATCTCGCGAGCGGCAGTCTGGCGCGGTTCGGTGGGAAGAACCATCGGGGGCAACGCGCGGGATTTTGTTTTCGCGTAAGCCTCGCGGATTTGTGCGACTGCGTCGTCGTGCTTCACATCGCCGGTGACGACGTAGAAAACATTGTTGGGCGCGTAACGCTCCGTGTAGTAGCCACGAATGTCCTCCGGCTTGAGTTCGTTGAAGATGTCGAGATAGCCGATGACAGTGTTGCGATACGGACTCTTGGTGTAAGCCGTTTCAAACAGTCTTCGCCCCGAGCGACGACCGGGATCATCCTGCCCCATGTCCATTTCGCGACGGATCACGTCGAGTTCCTTGGCAAGTTCATCGGGCGGGAGCGCGGCGTTCTGCATGATGTCGCAAAGAATATCTATCGCCACCCGCGCGCCGGTGTTGGGCACATCAATGTGATACACCGTGCGATCAAAACTTGTGTAGGCATTCATGTAACCGCCCGCTTCCTGCACTTCTTGATCAATGCGACTGCCGGGGCGCGTGGTCGTGCCTTTGAACAGCATGTGTTCCAGCACATGCGACAACCCCGCGCCGAGCCAGCGATCTTCGTGGATGCTGCCAGTCATTGCCCACGCTTGCGCGGAAACGACGGGCGCGCTGTGATCTTCGCGCGTGATGATAGTGAGGCCGTTTTCGAGCGTGACGAATTTGACGCCGTCCGGGATGGACGGAATCGCGTTGTTGGAAGAATGAGTCATCGTTTCAATAATTCTTAGGCCGACGAGGGTAGGTGGAAAGCTGTTTTGAGCAATTCAATTGATTTGGGAAACGGTGAATCGGGCGCATCTAGGAATTACCCCGAAGCTGGAACAGTGCGGGAAAGGAACGCCGCGTTCACGCGGCAGGGCAAGCGACATCTCAGGCCGCTGCCGGATAAATCCGGCGTTCCGGGGGCACGTCCAAGGTGCATACTGGCGAGTCGTTCCTCCGGAAAATTGTTTGGAAGCCTTCTCCCGCCTCGCTATCGTTTGCTCAGAGTTTTTTAATTTTGCATTTTTAATTTTGAATTGAGATGAAACCTCGCGTTCGTTTTGCTCCATCGCCCACCGGTTATCTGCACATCGGCGGGGCGCGCACTGCTTTGTTCAACTGGCTTTATGCCCGGCACACCGGCGGCACGTTCGTCCTACGCATCGAGGACACCGACGCCGCCCGCAATTCCCAGGAAGCCGTGGATGTCATCCTGCAAGGTCTGCGCTGGCTTGGACTTGATTGGGATGAAGGCCCGCTCACGCCTGACGCTACTGGCGCAAGTAAAGGAGATCGCGGCCCGTATTTCCAATCGCAACGCAAAGAAAATTATCAGCGTCGCGTGGAGGCATTGTTGTCGCGCGACCTCGCTTACAAACACACCGATGGCACGATCAAATTCCGCATGACGCGCGAACCGATCCTGATTCCCGATCTCGTCGTCGGCGATGTGGTGCGACCGCTCACTGACCGCGAGGAACAAGACCCGGATTGGGTGTTGGTGCGTTCGGATGGGCAACCCGTGTTCCATTTCGTCAATGTGGTGGACGATCTGGA
>JANNAO010000306.1:0-4250 GCA_031384405.1 Verrucomicrobiota bacterium
CTCATGTCCTCGCCATCCAGTTTCGTCGCGATGTCCGGCGACACCGTCGCGTCGGCCAGCCTGCAAAACGTCGGCAGCAAGTCCACCGCGTTCATCACCGTGCGTTCGTTCACCCGGCCCGGGGGCATCGCACCCGGCCACCACGCGATCAACGGCAGTCGCGTGCCGCCCTCATACAAACTCAACTTCGCCCCGCGCAATCCGGCGGTGCGCTTCTGCTGATACGTCGGGGAAGGCCCGTTGTCGCCGGTGAAGACCACCAGCGTGTTCTTCGCGATGCCGAGTTGTTTCAAGCCATCGAGCAGCCGCCCTATTTGTCGGTCGTATTCTTCGAGCACACCCTTGAAGTTCGCCTCGCTGCTGGCGTCAGCACCGCCTTTGTATTTCTCCTTGAGCACCGGGCCGGGCACAAACGGCGTGTGCGTGTCATCCGACCAGAGGTTCACATAGCACGGCTGATTGGTGTGACGCTTCAAGAAATCCAACGTCCGATCCACGAAAAACGCCGTGCGATCCGAGCACTTCACCTTGTCGTGCGGTGACCATATCCAATTCGTCGCCGTGAGGTCGGGGTGCGGGTCGGGACTTTCCCAGGTGCTCGCCCATTCGTCGAAGCCGTAGGCTTTGATGTGCGGCGCGTTCGTCACGTCGCGTCCGCCGCCCATGTGCCACTTGCCGAAATGCGCCGTGGCATAGCCGCCGGATTGCAGCAAACGCGCCACGCTCGGCGCTCGCGCGTCCAAGAAATCTGCCTGTCCGCACGCGGCGTTGCCTTTGCGATCCTGCAAGTAACTCGTGATCCGCCAGCGCGCCGGGAACATTCCCGTCGTCGCGGCAGTGCGCGACGGCGAGCAAATCGGCGACGCGACGTAAAATTGCGTGAAGCGAACGCCTTCCGCCGCCATGCGATCCAGATTTGGCGTCGGCACAATTTTGCCGCCGTAACTGCCGAGGTCGCCCCAACCGAAGTCATCGGTGAAAACAAAAATGATGTTGGGCCGCTGCGCCGCGTGAGCGGAGAATGCAAACGCACCGAGCACCAGCACCAAGATTCGGGGCAACAGTGATTTCATTTTGTAGATTCTCGCAAAGCGCAACCGACGGTTCAACTCACGTCAGCCGAATTACAGTGGGGCTTTCATTAACACCGTGGCTTTAGCCCGGTGGAACAGTGGGCGAATTATCGTCAGAACCGTTTCAACGGTTTCTCTCGCCGCACCCGAAAGCCGTTGAAACGGCTGAATGCCGCACTCATCCCTCCTTACACCGGGCTAAAGCCATGGTGTTAATGAGAAATTTAGATGCGTCGTGCCCTACAGCCAATCACGGCTTGGGCAAAACATTTGTCCGCCGGGCTTCTTCCAAAAACATCCGCGACAATCGGCCCGGGTTTGAGATGCCACTTGCCACAAGCGAGCGTCGCGTAGCCAGCGGGGCGCAACACTTCCGCCAGCGTCACGCATTGATCGGTCAATCGTCCGCGATAGCCGGGCAACCCTTGATCTTTCCCGGTCATGAGTCCGACGCCAGCCTGATGCGGATAAAGTCCCGTGAGCAGACTGGCGCGCGACGGACAGCAATTGTAGGTCTGCGTGAACCGCAATCCTTTAGCGGCCAGCGCATCCAGATTGGGCGTGCGGATTTCGCCACCGTAACACCCGAGGTCGGAATAGCCCAGGTCATCGGCGAGAATGACCATGATGTTGGGTTTGTTCGTTGTGGTAGCAAGGGCAGGGTGGGACGACAGCAGCAGACCGAGCAACAAACCGACGAGGTGAGAAAATGAACGACTAGCCATACTTAGAACCGATTTGAAAATTCGCGAACCAATGAATCCTCCTCGTCCTCGTCCTCGAAGGCCCTTAACAATCGAGGACGAGGACGAGAACGACGACGAGGACGATGGCCAGTTGTCTTTCATAGTTCTGCCCGAAGACCACTCACGGATAAACGAGCCGGAAGAACATCGTTGCATTGGCCGGATTGTTAGTGATGAGAACCGACGTCACATTCGTTGAACTAGGCCACGTTGACCAATTCGTCGAGAGGCCGAGATACAGCGTGTTCGTCTGCACCTGCAAGCGCCAGCCCAGACGATCCGCCGGCCATGTGAGTGTCAACGTTCCGCCGCTGAAACTGTTCGTCAGCACGGGCGGGTTCGTGTTCACTAGTGGCAACACCACGAGCTGAATTGCCGAGCCGGTATCAATCAACTGCGCGGTTACGCCCGGAGGCAATGTTCCCAGCTTAAAGCCCGCGAAGCTGCTTCCGCCAATCGAACCGCCGCCATAAGTGAACAACGTGTTCGTCCCGGCCGACAGGCTGGCGTCGAGGATGTTGATGATGTTCGTGCCGCCGATTGTCAGTGTGTTCGCGGAAACTTTTCCACCCGCCGCCACTTGGAATCGGCTCGATGTTACCGCGTTGGTCGCGTTGCCCAAAGTCAATGTGTTCGCCACGGTCAGCGTGTTTGAACCACTTGCGTTGCCGCCATGAATGATGCCGCCTGCCAAGATCGTGGTCGCGCCGCCAATTGTTCCCGAACCACCCAGCGTAGCCGCGTCGCTGGCGGTCACGTTGCCAGCGGCGAGTGAACCATTCACCAGCAACGTGCCGCCACCGATGGTGGTGACGCCGCTGTAAGTGTTCGCACCGGCAAGTGTCCAGACGCCCGCTCCCACTTTGGTCAACGACAGGGTGGCGTTGCCGTTGGTGATGTTGCCGGAGACGAGGCCATCGCCATTTCCTTGAAGCGTGACCGTGCGATTGCCGGTGGAAGTGGCGCTCAAAGCAATGCCGCCGCCGCTGTTGCCAGTCAGTTGCAACAGTCCGGCGTCGGACTGAATCGCGTAGAATCCGCCGCCCGAACCCACACTGATAGTTCCGTTGAGCGTGCTGACGCCAGCTAGATTTTGGATGTTGATATTGTTCGTGGTGCGTCCGCCAAGCGTGATGGGATTGGTCAGGTTTGCCCCGCTGGTCAGTGCGAGGCGACTGCCGTTCAGGTTGCCAGTCGGTCCGATGCTGATCGTGCCGCTGCCCAATTTCCCCGCTCCGCTGACGGTGATGGAAGCGGCATCCTGTGAGCCGCTGGAGTTGCCGATCGTGGTGTTGCCGCCGTAGTTGTTGGGTGCTGACACCGTCAACATGCCGCCGACTCCCGTGGTGACACCAGTGACTTGGAATCCGGCAACGCTCGAACTGTCAATGCTCCCCGCGTGCGTGACGCTCTGACCATTGAGCCGAAGAGTGATTTGCGAAGAACTGTTCTTGATCCGGCTCGACAGATCAATGCCAGCGGAGCTTGCGGTGTAGGTCAAAGAACCACCCGCAAAGGTGACATCGCCGCCGCCGCCCAGAGCGCTCGCGTGATTGAGCGAAAGAACTCCGCCGGAAATGATCGTGCCGCCGGTGTATGAGTTCGCACCGGAGAGCGTCAGTGTGCCAGCACCGGTCTTGTTGAGTCCCACACCCGAACCGTTGATCGTTCCCTGAATCACGCCGGTGACGCCAGAGCCTTGACCGAAGACGCGCGATCCTGTCCCCGCCAACATCACGCCGGTGTTGACGACACCCAAATTCGTCAGTGTTCCAGCGGTGTAAGTGAAACTATCCACGTTGGTGATGTTATTGCCCTTCATGTCCAACGTGCCGCCGTTCAACGCGAGGGTGGATGTGGTCGAACCGCCGCCAGCAACCAGGTTCGTGAAGCAGTTCAATGTGCCGCCTGTGAGATTCAACGATGCTGTCGCAGTGCCGCCGCTAGATTGTGAACCGAGCGTGAACTGGCCGCCGGGTTGAACTGAAAAAGTTCCGCCGCTGATATTCAACGAGCCATTCGCCACACTCGAGCTTGTGTTGCTCTTATCGCCGATGATGAGGTTGGTGACCGAAAAAGTGCCGCCATCGAAGTAGAGCGATCCGTTCATGCCACCCGCGCCTGATCCGTCTTCGACAGCGATGAACACACTGCTCGCTGTGACCGTGGCATTGTGCCCGCGCAAATCCAACGTGCTCGTGGGAGTCACTCCTGTGCCCGTTCCGTTCTTGTCGCCGACGCGGATTTCCGCCGCGAGACCTGTCTTGCCCCGGATGGTCACCGTGCCCGGACTGCCGGGCGACTGCGATGCAAACTTCACCGTCCCGTTCACTTTCGAAAAGCCGATGTTGATAACATCCGCCGACAGCACATTGCTTCCTGTGCCGAGAATCAAGTTGGCCGAGACGCCGTTGGCCGTCCGGGAATTCGC
>JANNAO010000313.1:0-2471 GCA_031384405.1 Verrucomicrobiota bacterium
CCCAGACTCTTGCCCGCACGCCAGTCCAGTTTGCGGAACTGATGCAATCGCATCACCGAGTCCACTCCGCGCATGAACAAACTCGCCAGACTGCCATACGAACTGAACCCGCGATCCGCCAATGCCACATCACCCTTCTTGAACACGGACAGCAGTTGCAACAACAGCTGGCAATCATGCGCTTTGAGCGTGCCTTCCACCCAGTCCAACAACGCGCCGCTAGCCAGACAAAAACACGCCACCACTTTGACCACCGGAAAGCCGCATCCCGGTTTCTGTCCCGACGGTTGCGGCCATTCCTTCTGATTGGCAGCAGTGTCCGGCATGGACAGCCCCGTGCCATCCACCACCTTGACGCAGCGGCCCAGCCAGAGTTCCGGCGTCGTCACGCGGGCAGAAAGTTTCCCCACCAACGCCCCGTGGACTTGTTGCAGACTTCGCAGTGGCAGACGCGTACGCGCCTGACAGTAAGCACTCGTGCCGCTGTCGGCGGATTTGCCTTGCGGCGCATACCACGCTTGGAGTTTGCGAACGGCTTCGCGGCACGAAGCCGAGACGTTCAACACATGCGACAGAAATGCCCAGAACGTCACGCTCTGCGGATACAGCCGTTCCCGACTGTTGAGTCCCTTGTCCGCAGGCGACAGCGCGTTGGCTGGCAGCCACGAACCAAACACCTCACACAACCGACTCAACGTGGAGGCACGCCATTGTTCGGACTGCACCCGCAACTGATCCAGCATGGAGCGACGTTGACTGCCAAACAGGTGATGTGAAAACCCGGTGAGGAACGGAGTGGTTTGTTTCATGCGCCACTCTGTAACAACTCGCTCAACGGGTCCAGATATATCCGCGTACACTTGCTGCCGCACTTTCCTTAACTAAGTGCCATTCGGGTCATACCCCTCAATGCCCTGCCGAAATGAAATCTCAACGACGCTTGCCCTTGTTTGTCGTCGTGATTTTTGAAAGACTCATCCCGCGTCGCATCCGTAGCTCAATTGGATAGAGCTTCTGACTTCGAATCAGAAGGTTGCAGGTTCGAGTCCTGCCGGATGCACCATTCTGTTTCTCTTGTCAGAAGCTCCATCGCTTATGGGACAGGGGCGGCGACGGCTTCGCGGACGGCCTTCACTTTCTTTTCCAGCCTCGGTTTCAAATGGTCTTTGAGCAATTCGTTGATTAACTCGCTGACGTTGATTCCGACCTTCTCCGCGAACTCCAGCCGCTCCCGATTCTCAGGCCACGGCTTAAACGACCGTGATCTTAATGCTGTGCTACTCATGTGAACTCCTTTGGTTCGGGTGCGACCGACAGAGCGACGGTATTCCTGTTTGCAACAATCTGCAACAATTTTCAAGAATGGTGTTGACGCAGACCGTCGTGCCGTCTTACCGTCGTCCCAAGTTCGGGCGTGCGTGCGCCCGGCGAAACCAATAACCCCGGAAAATTAGATATGAAGAAAGAACGAACAATCTTGCGCCAGGCGATTCAAAGACTCATTCAAGAATCGAACAAGTTCCACGAACTCGCCAAGTCCTCCGCGCTCAAGGGCGCGCTGGCGACTGAGGACGGGATAATCACATCGGATGGCTACAAGGCGTTTCGGCTCGCTCGGTCTCATGCGTTGCGCGCTGACACGCTCAAGCACGCAGCTGCTATCGTGGACGGGAGGTCTGCGTGATAAAAGCCAAACGTCGTTCTCCAAAATGTCCGCCTTCGCTGCTCATGGAGCAAATCGTGGGCGTGGTGAAGTCCATCACTGGCTTGTCTGAGCGAACGATTCGGGAGGATGTGAAGGCTCTTGGCATCAAACCGCTGGGAAACACTCGGCAGCGGCCTTGCCGTTACGCGGCGAATGTGCCGGATTTGATCGTCATCAATCGCGGTTACGAAACGGCGTTGTTGCCAGCGGTGAAGGGGGGTGCAAAGTGAGCGCGGGATTTTTGGCGTCAAAGATGTTGCAGGCGGGTGCGGTGCGGAAGTTCCGGCTGGAATGGTCTTGGCTCGCGCGGGGGGAATACACTTACGCAAAAACGGTCTGGCATGGTTCAGACGCCAAGGATTGCGTAGAGCGGTTCGTGAAGGCGATGCCACAGGCGGTCAACGTCCGCGTGTTGGAGGAAGTGCGATGAATGATTCTACTTCGTCGGAATCCAAGGAGACGGGCGCGGTAGTGGTGGAATCCCCCGCCGTGCCCGATCTGCTCAACAATCTTCACACGCTCCGCAGTCTGGCTCTGGACGTGAAGAAACAAGCGGATTCAATGCGCCTTTGGAGTATCGCGGTGCATTGCGCGAACTGTGCGGACGCCGCCACGAACGCCATCAATCACCACAACGCCACGCACTCAGACGATGCCAACACCAACGGCAAAGCCTGAGTGCGTGATTCTTTACCGGGCGGACTTGGCGCAACGCTACGGTTGCACGCTCCGCACCATTGATCGTGACCACGCAGACGGCATCCTG
>JANNAO010000380.1:0-9408 GCA_031384405.1 Verrucomicrobiota bacterium
GCCGCGAACTGCTGGCGATCTTTGACAACACCGCTCTTGCTAAAAACTTCAATCCAGCCAGTGACTGACTGTGCCGCGCGATAATCGAATTCAACGGCGAAGGTCGCTCCGGGTTCGAGATGTTTTCCGGGAGGAATGGAACAAAGCACTTTGCGCCCAGCTTGAGAATTGGTGGATGCGATGGAGGCTTTGCCGCTGACCACGAGTCCGGGCAGGCGTGTGTGCTGTCCGTCAGCCGCAAGCGTGTAGCCACCGAGATTGTTTTCGCAGTCCGTCCAGTCACCGCGTCCGATCCGGCGAACCATGTATGTATCGTGCAACCAGGGCGGCGCGTTGAAAGGCGAGTTGTGCGCCGTGGCAAGACGGACGTCGAGCCGCTTGCCCGCCGACTGCCACAAGTCAAACTCACGATCCACGCGCGACCAATCGTATTCTCCATCCTGAGTCTCGATGTCGCCCCACCAGAAGATGGCCTCAGCACCCGCCACCATCGGATCGCGCAAATCTGTCGGCAACCGACGTGATGTCTTCGGCTCGTAGAAATGAATGACTCCGTGGTCGGTGGGAAATGTTTCCGCGTCTGCAGGGCGGTCACACAACGAAACTCCCGCCAACAGAATTGCAAAGAATGTAGAGCGATGGCTTATCACGAATTGACTGGCGGCTCGGAACTCAAAAGTTACGGTTCGGTGAATCACACTGCCGTTACCGCTTCAGGCGATAAAACTTAGCCGCGCTAGAGTTGGTTTCCGTAACCGTATTCGTGCCGCTGAACAGCACCGGAGCGGTCAGCACATTCGACCACGGGACATTTGTCGTGAGGTTCGCGTTGGCTTGCAACACCCAGTTCGAGAGCAGTCCGGACCAGTGCAAGTTCACCTGATCGGGAGCGATGAAGTCCAAGGTTAACACAGCCAGCGGTTCAACGAATGTGGGTTCCGCTGCGCTGCTGTTGCCGGCATTCGGATCGGGATTCGCGCTGCCAGCCGTTGCGTTGACGCTGATGCTTCCAACTGCGGGCGGCGTGAAGACGAGCGTCACTACGGCAGTGGCGTTGCTGGCGAGCGTGCCGACGTTGGCGGTGATGATATTCGCATTGGTAGCGAGCGTGCCTTGCGTGGTGGTGGCGGAAATCAAAACGACTCCGACCGGCAAGGTGTTCGTCAGCATGACCGACGGTGCGGTGTCGGTGCCGAGATTTTTCACTGTGATGATCGTGGTGACATTGCTGCCGATGGTCACCGGGTTGGGCGTGCTGGCAATTGTCACAAGCAGATCGCTGGTGATGGGCACGATGGTGAAGTTGGAACTCGTGTTCGCGCCGCCTGCCGGAGTCGTGAGCGAGATCGGCCCGGTCGTCGCGCCGGACGGAACGGTGGTGGTGATTTGATTGTTATTGTTGACCGTGAACGAAGCGATGAGGCCGTTGAACAACAATGCGGTCGTGCCGGTAAAATTCGTTCCCAGAATCACGACGTTCGTTCCCGCACGACCAGAAGCTGGCGTGAAACTCGTGATGGTTGGCAGCGCGAAGGGATTGAGGAAACTGATCGCCGTGCCACCAGCCCAGAGCGGATAGGTGCGAGCGTTTTGAGCATTGGCGGCGGTGAGCGTGGCGGCAGCACCATTCATGTCGCCGCTGTTCCAAGTGAGCCGGTAGATCGGGCCGTTGCTTGTCGCGATAAGGCTGACGCTGGAAGGATTGCTGGCGAGCGTGCCTTGTCCCGAACCGCTCAATGTGTAATTGGCCGGATTGAAAACGCCGCCGTCGGGCAGCATTGCTTGATTGAATCTCAAATCCAAGACGCGCGTGGAAACCGGCGTGACCGAGACCAGATACGGATTGATCACGGATTCAAACACATCAATGACCATGACCGATCCGGCGGCGTCCGTGGGATCGAGCCGCCATTTGGTGACGACGCCTTGATAGGTCGCCGCACTGCCCATGTCCACGATGTAGTCGCGCATCACACCATCGGCGATGATCGGGAACGCGGCAGCTTTCGGCCCGGTGAACGTGGCGTCGGTTTCCACTTGGAAGAACACCTGCGCGGTCGTGCCCGCCGTCTGACTCATGCGAACGTGAACCCAGCGACGTTCGCGCGTGTTGACCCAGGTGGCAGCGCTCTCGGCGTAGGGATCAGCACCAGCGGAAGTGCCCACGAGCGCGCCGCTGGATGCGGCGAAACCTGTCCATTGGTTTTGTGCGCCCCAGCCTTCAACAGTGCTCGTAAAATTCCACGCAACCGGGCGGCTGCTGACGCTGGCCCAAGAAGTTCCGCTGCGAATGTTGGCTGGCGAGAAATTATTCCAGCGCGTCGCGTTATCATAGACAGCGACCGCGCCGAACGCATTGGTGGTTCCGCGATACACGCCGATGTTGGTGAACGTTCCCGTGCTGCCAGTGGGGTTGTAGCGGAACTCGGCGTTCTCGCCCGCGTCCAATGGATTGCGGGCGTTGTTCCAAGCAGTATTCATCGTCATCTTGAGCGCGGTGTTGTTGGAAACGGTGTTGAGGATGAGCAACGCGCTGCCGTCATTGTCGTGAAGGACATTGTTCGTGAACGAGATGTTGTGGCAGTCGCCCTCGAAGTCGAAGCCGCAGCCATCGTGGCCGGTGGCGTTGCGTTTGTTGCCGGCGAATTCGCAGTCCGCTACGGTGAAGTTCTGGCAGTCCTGAAGAAACCCGGCCGTGGTGCCCGTGTTGTAAAAATTGGTGCCGCCGAGCCAGGTATCCACGCGCCGCGCGTGTCCGCCGTCCACATAGAACATCGCGAACGAGCCGGCCTCGCAACCCGTGACCCAGGAATCTTCAAACCGGAAATTGGTGAAACGACTCCGGTAGGCCGGGGGATAATAGAAGTTCGCGCTGACGCCCACGCTGACGTCGTTGAACCCGCAATGCGTGACGGTCAAGCCATCGAGAATGGGCGTGCTCGTTGAAGCCCACGGGCCGCCACCGGGAGAGGGAACATTGCCGCCGATCCAGATGCCCGTGCCCCAGGAAATTTCATACGGCGGCAAGACGTTGATGCTGCCGTCGAGAGCGCTCCATTTTTCATTCAAGTTTTGAAAGTGGCAGGCGGTGACGACGACATTCGTATTGCGGAACATCTCGCCGGTGCCATCGAGATTTCCTCCCGTGTAGCGGAGATAGATGCCGATCTTCGCATCGCGACAATCCATCGCCTCGATTCGGACGTGAGAAGGGTTCTCCCACTGAATGCACGGCGCGTTGGTGAGATTGATGCCAGTGATGAGCGGGCTTGGACCATCGCCGTAAGCGGTCAAGGTGATGGGATTCGTCGCCGAGCCTTTGCCAGTCAGCCGAAGCATTTTGTTGTTCCATATGTCGCCGCGTTTGAGATGGACGGTGGTTCCTGCACCGAGCGTCAGTCCATCCAGATTGGTGAACGTGGCCCACGGTTGCGCGACGCTGCGACCAGAATTGAAATCACTGCCACCACTGGAACTGACGTAATACAACGGCACGACTGGGCTGCCGCTCGCGACTACTGTGGCGCTCGGCCCGTACGGCGCGGCGGGCAGCAGTCGGATGTAATCCACTTCCGCGTATTCGTTGGCCAGATTCGCAAACATGCCGACATACGCTTCCTGGGAAAAATTCAGCGTCGCGCCGCCGCCGTTGGTCCAGGTCAGTCCGTATGTCGGAGTGCCGGTCAGGTTGGTGGTGATGGTTTGAAACGAACCGTTCCCGAGAGCCGCGAACTGTTTGCCGCCGGTGCCGAAGCTCGATGGCCTGCTGAAATAATTCCAGTGCAGAAGATTTGGCTGTGTGGCTGTCACCTGACGAAACCGCGTTTGCAGTGTGACGAAATGGGTTGAACCAAGGATGCGGAAGGGTCGGGCCATGGCGACGGTTCCAGGACCCGTGGCGCGCAGCCGCAAGTAACCGAGGTTCGTGGCAAGCAGCGTGGTGTTCGCGTTGCCTGCCCACTCCGCCACGTCGCCCAGGGAATTAAATTCCCAGTTCATGGCTTCTGTCAGCCGGACGTAATCCACTTCCACAGCATCGCCAATCGCGGTGCTGGAGACGTAGAGACTGACGTTGATGGGGGCGGTGCCGTCGAGCCAGCAGGTCGGCGCGCCGTTGTGATCAATGCCGAGGTCGAACACCAGCGTCTGAAAGTTAGTGCCCGATGCCAGCGTGAAAGTATTGACGATGATTGACTGTGGATCATCGCCGCCACCGGAGACTCCGTTTGGGCCGGCGGTTTGCATGATGACGCTGCCGGTGCGGTTGCCGCTGCCGATGTATCGGAGCTTCACTTCCAAGACGCGGGCGCGAGTGCGGATCAGATTATCGCCGTAAAGATTCACGGACATGTCCGTGCCGGCGGAGTTGGTCTGCCGCCAAGTGCCGCTGTTGACCACGGAGGCGTCGCTGGCGAGGGCGTTCCAACTTTCCTGGTTGCCGTTGGCGTTGAAATTCCAGACCTGCCCGGCCTGAACTTGAAACACGTCATTGGATGCCGCGCCGATGTTCGGAATGCTGAACAGGCCGGTGGCGGTGGTTTGAATCGAACCGACCGACACGCCGTTCTTGATCAGTTCAACCGAACTGGACGGCGGCCCGCCGCTGCCGGAGACGGTGACACTTGGCCCGACACCAATCGGATCAAGGATCAAGGTCTGTGCGCTGGCACGGGTCGCCAGCAGGAGACAGGCAGCGAGAAGTGGTTTGAAAAAAAAGTGTGACGTCATGATTCGTGGTTGTGTGTCTTGAGTGTGTGCGATGAAGAAACCGTTTTACAAAAGATTTCTCCCCGCAAAGCACATTGTTCTGTTTGGAAACATGTAAGTGCAAAGTGGCTTTTCTCCTATACCCCTAAAGAGGGGTAATTCGCGGAGTTGTTTAGGCTGCGGATTCTGTGAGAGACTAACGTCGGCGTGACAATCTGGTTTTAAAATTTGTCCTGACATCCCGATTTTTCAGGAAAAACTGAAGTCAATTCCACGCCGGACAAATTTACCCTGAATCCGTATCTGATCATGTCCCGCACATTCGCCAATCGCAGCCAAGTTGCGTGCCTCGCTCTCGCCATGCTTACAGTCGGCGTCGCGCCAGCGAGTGCCGCGCTCTTGACGGGAAGCATCACCGACGCCGACACCGGCTCTCCGCTCGCAGCCCGGCTCTATCTGGAAAGCGCAACGGGCGAACGGTGGTTTGTCGCGAGCGCTTCGGCTCAAGGTCGGGCAGTGACCTATGCGCGAACCAACTGGATCAATCCGCGCTCCATTGAATTTCACACGTCACTTTCGGCGCATGGTTTCAAGGTGAATCTGCCGCCGGGCACTTACACCGTCACCGCCGAACGCGGCAAAGAATATTTGCCGCAGGTGACAACCGTCACGCTCGGCAATGAACCGTTGCAGATTGAACTGAAGCTCAAGCGCTGGATCAACATGGCTGAACGCGGCTGGTTTTCCGGCGATGGCCATGTGCATCGTCCGCTCGCCGACTTGCCTACGTTGGTTCTGGTGGAAGATTTGAATGTGGCTCTGCCGCAGACCTACTGGGTGACCAAGGCGTTCAACCCGCCCACCAGCGGCGACAAAAACACCGAGTCGGAAATTCCCGCGCAGCTTTTGAAAGCAGACGACACGCATGTGATCTGGCCGCGCAACACGGAATACGAAATTTTCTCCGTCGCCGGAAAAGATCACAACCTCGGTGCCGTGTTCATCGTGAACCATCGCGAGCCGTTCACGCTCGGCGCTCCGCCATTGGCGGCTGTGGCAAAGGAGGCGCATCGTCAGGGCGCATTGCTGGACATTGATAAATGCAACTGGGCTTGGTCGCTTATGCTGCCGCCCGTAATGAATCTCGATCTCTACGAACTCGCCAACAATCACATCTGGCGCACGGAATTTGCGTTCACCAATTTCAACGTGCCTGCGCCCTCGTTCATGAATCTGCCGGATGCCGGGCGCAGCGGCGGCGAGCGCGACTGGGTGGATTACACGTTGCGCTCCTACTACGCGCTGCTGAACTGCGGCTTTCGGATGCGCCCCACTGCCGGGACTGCCAGCGGCGTCCATCCCGTGCCGCTGGGTTTTGGCCGCGTGTATGTTCATTGCCCGCGCGGTTTCACTTACGATGAGTGGATCGAAGGTTTGGACGCAGGACGCAGCTTTGTCACCACTGGCCCGATGCTGCTGGCCGAGATCAATGGTGAAGTGCCCGGCGGAAAATTCGCGCTCAAGCGGGGCAAGTTCCGCACGATCAAACTCACCGGCACGGTTGCGAGTGAGAGGCTGGCGACGAGCGTGGAGGTCTTGGTGAATGGCGAAGTCGTCCGCACCATTCCGTTGTGGGGCAAACCGACGAAGACGGGCGCGTTCTCCGCGAAGTTCAGTGAACGCCTCACGATTTCCGGCACGAGTTGGGTGGCTCTCCGGGTTTGGGAGCCGCGCGAAGATGGCCGCCTGCGTTTCGCCCACACCGCGCCGAGTTGGTTCGACGATGCCAGCCAGCCGTTGCGTCCGCGCCGCGTCGAGGTGGATTGGTTGGTGGAACGGATGCAACAGCAAGTGGAGTCGAACCGGGGCGTGCTGCCTCCGGAAGCCGTGGCGGAGTTCCAACAGGCGCTCGAATTTTATCAACGAATGCGAGTGGAGGCGCGATGAAGCTATTTGATCTTCTAGCTGTTTTACTGTTGGCGTTCGCACATTCCGCGCAAGGTGACGACATTCATTTCAGCACCACGAACTCGACAACTGCGAAGTCCGCTATGGCGACGACGGGTTTGATCGCCAACGCGCGCGCCGTTGCGGGCGATTTGAAACTTCAAGCTGCGGAACAAAGTAGCATCGCCGGTTTGAAACCCGCCGGTGCGCCGGATGCGCGTGAAGTCATCGAACGCGCGCTTGAGACTCACACGTTGTTCCGCGTACACATCAATCCCGAAATGCGGGTGAAGGTAAATCCGGGTAGTGCAAAGGCGGAGTTGGTTGCGGGTGAGTGGACTTTGTTTCTGGCCCGCATCGAGAACGAAAGTGGCTCGACTGCACCGTTACAGATCAGCGTGCTGTCGCCCGCCAACGTCGCCCCGCCGGTCGCCTGGTTGGAGGCCGAGATGGTGGCGCAAACAAATCTGTCGGTCACACTTTCCGGAGCGCCCTTGGAATATTGGCTCGTGAAACTTCGCACCCGCGAGTCCGGCCAGCGCGAAGCGCGCATCAGCTTGCACGTCGGCCAAGGCACGCAGGACATCGGATTTCGCAACGAGGTGGACATTCTGTTCAAATGCGGAGCAGCACCAACGAGCCAATCCCTGACGAACACGAACAAATGAATTCAATCAAAATCAAAGCGAACTTGATCCGTCGGTTCGTCCTGACCGCCGTGATGCTTTTTTGTGCCACTGTCAGCTTTGCGCCACCGATCAAGTGGTCGCAAATTCAGAATGTCGAGCAACAGCCATTACTCGCGCAGATCAGCCGGTTGCAGGAGGCGATGGAGTTCATTGGCCACCCGTTTCCTAAACAAGTGCGAGACCGATTGGCAGTCGCTGCCCGCGCCGGTTCCGATGCTGCCGTGGCCGTGGCGGTTCAACAGACAATTGATCCGCTGTGCCTGGGGACAGTGACGGTGCAAGCGGACGGTTCAATGGAATTCCAACCGTCGTCCGCCGACACGCATTTGATTCAACAAGGTTGGCGCGCGGTGTTGGTCAAGGTCATCAACACGCCCGGATCCACCGACGCGTTGCGAGTGGACAGTCCCGGCGCGCGACCACTCCCCGAGAGCAGCGCCGCCGAAGTGCCGCTGCGGTGGATTGATGTCGAGATGTATGATCGTCGCCCGATGAATCCCACCTTGAGCGGGCTGGTGCTGGAATATCGCATCGTACAATTGTGGGCGCGCGAACCGGGGCTGCGTGAAGCGCCGCTGGCTTTCAAGTTGGCGAGATCAGGAGCGACACCAGCGCGATTGGATGAAGTAAGTCGCATGACTTGGAATTTCGACACGGATGCAGAGGGCTGGCGGGCGGAGAATCAATGCGCCTTTAGCGTCACCAACGGCGTGCTGCGAATTCAAAGCTTTGGTGCGGACCCATTCCTCACAGCGGACGCGCGGATGGCTGCTGGCGAAAAAGTGGTTCGCATCCGCGCCCGGGCCAGCGAGGACGCAGTCTGGCAATTATTTTGGACGACCGAAAAACGCCGCGCTCCCAGTGGCGGACACATCACCTCCTGCCAAATGACACGCAGCACTGGTGAATGGGCTGAGTTCAAATTCAACTTCACAGCGGAGGATCATTTAGTGGGCGTGCGCCTCGATCCGGGATCGTCGCAGGGATTCAATGAGATTGATTCTATTGAGATCACTGACGTGCTGGCCTCCGGACCGGATTGGGCAAGCGCGCCGATGAAGTTCGTGATTGAGCCGGCGGTCCCGGTGAAGTTCCGTGTGCATGATCTCAAAGGTCTGCCCGCCGTGGCGTCGTTCACGATCCGCGACGCGCAGGGGCGGATTCATCCCATGCAAAGCAAGCGGCTCGAACCGGATTTCTTTTTTCAAACTCAAATCTACCGCAAGCATGGCGAAGTCGTGCCGCTGCCCGCCGGGAAATACACGATCACTTGTTCGCGCGGCCCGGAATCCGTGCCCGAAGATCAGACCGTGATCATCAGCTCGGAACAGCGTGAAGTGAAATACAACGTCAAGCGTTGGGTGAATCCGATGGCGCGCGGCTGGTTTTCGGGTGACCACCACATTCACGGCGCGGGTTGTCTGCACTACACCAAGCCGACCGAGGGCGCGAATCCCGAGTCCATGCACCGGCACACGATGGGCGAGGACTTGAAAGTGGGATGCAGTCTGAACTGGGGACCTGGGTTTGATTATCAGAAACAATTTTTCTGCGGCACAGTTTCCGAAGTCTCGCGCTATCCGTATTTGATTCGTCAAGACGTGGAAGTCAGCGGGTTTGGATCGAGTCCTGGCGGACATCTTTGCCTGTTGCGGTTGAAGAACCAGATTCCGCCCGGCGGCGACTCGAAGGATCACTGGCCAACTCTGGGATTAAACACGCTGCGCTGGGCCAAATCGCAGGGCGCCATCTGCGGCACGGCACATTCTTCGATCGGGCTGGATGGATACGTCGGGCGCGTCGCTGGTGCGGACGGCCCGAATGGTCTGCCGAGTTTTGACATCCCGCTCTACGACGGTATCGGCGCAAATGAGTTCATCGTGGACGTGACGCACACCGTTCCCGGCCCGGACGGCAAGTTGGTGCCAGCGATTGATTTCATCGCGACCATGAACAGCGACCGGCGGCTGGAGTTGAACATGTGGTATCACGTTCTGAACGCTGGCTTCCGCCCGCGAGCGAGCGGCGAGACGGATTTTCCCTGCATGAGCGGGGCGCGCGTGGG
>JANNAO010000395.1:0-10385 GCA_031384405.1 Verrucomicrobiota bacterium
GTCCAACATCCCCACTTTTTCGACGGCTTCGCGGCGGGCAAGCCAGAAACAACCGCTCAAGACTTCGACTTCTGCCTGGTTATCATGCTTCCAATGCCGCATCTCCCGGCCAGAAAACAGCGACCACCGGGAAAACACCGCATCAAGTGCCAGCATCCGGCAAGTGGTGTTCCACACCGTCGGCAACCGTCGGCATGTGCGCTGCAAAAAGCCATCCCATCCCATTATTTTTGGCCCAACCAATCCCACATCCCCTTGCCCTTCCATAAACGACACAAGCTCCTGAAAACAATTCGGGTGAAGAACCACGTCGGAGTTCACCAACGCCAGCCACGAACCAGAAGCTGCCTTGAGGCCGAGGTTGTTTGCCTTGGCAAACCCTAGGTTCACTGGAGAGCGAATTAGTTTCACCGCCGGAAATTCCGCAACAACCATTTCTGCCGAGCCGTCTGTGGAGGCGTTGTCAACCACGATGATTTCACACTCCATCTGACCGATGGTTTTATAAATCGAATTTAGGCAATCGCGCAGGTATCCGCGCGCATTCCAACTGACAATTATGACGGAGAGCTTGTGCATGCTTAATTTGCTGTGAGCGGCGCACTCTGTGGCGCGACGGGCTTTGACACCGTTCGCTGGGCTCGGAGCGAACCAATGATCGCGAGTATCAACAGGAAAAATACGATGGACTGATCAAAATAACACACCGAGACAAAAGTCAGAGCATGGCCGAGCAAAATGGCGCCAAATATCCAAATCACGAACCGCTTTTCCGGCGGCAAATCCTTGCTGGCCCGCAATGCCTCTCCCACAGTCTTGAACCCCGTGATCACAACCCCGATGAACATGAGCATCAATGGCAATCCGCCAATCACTCCCATCTTGATGTAGTGGTTGGTGATGTCCGTGTGGTTCTTGTTCCAATCCACGCCTGAGGGCATCCAGTGGCGTGTACGATCCGTTCCGCCAACCCACCATTCGTTCAAGTGGATGATCGCGGCATTGATCAACTCAGCGCGATGCCACCCCGTGCTGCTCCCCGTCAGGTCAATCCTAGCCAACAGATAATACACCGGCGCCTCCATGGCGAAGTGGCACAAAACAATCAGAACCAAAACGCCACGGCGGATGAGCTTTGTGTGTTGCCTTATCTTCCAGACAAAAAGTCCTCCAGTGATCAGCATGGTTGTCATGATTGGGCCGCTGGATTTGCTGGCCAGAACAATCGCCATGCCCGTCACCAACCCGGTCACTGCGAGCTTCCGATTTTGTTTCCAAAACAACAGTGCCAGCGGCCAACAAACCGCGCCAACCGTGCCCGCCAGAATGGAATGTGAAAACGGGCCTTGCGCCCTGATCTTGCCGTCACGCACTTCGCAATCCATCGAAACACCACCAAGAAACGAAAAACTGTTCTTCCCGGTCAACCGTTCGGAAATCATCTCCAGTGCTACAGGTATCAGCACTATGATGATGATCCTTGTAATCGTGTAAACACTGTCGGCACCCTGCAGGAAAATCCGGAGGAGGAAATAAAACCCGCAACTGTCATAAATCCAACCCAGCCGGTAAACCAAGGCCGAGGAGAACGGGTCATGGAACACACTGCTGATTGCCGCGAAAATTCCCCACCCCACCATCATCCGATCCAATCGGTTCATTCCGCCCCCAATGCGCTCTCCCCGGATCATGACCCTCACGACCCCCACCGCCACCAGAATGCGGATGACCGTAAAATTCAGCGGACCTATCTCGATAGCCTGACCGAGCGTCATATAGCACGCCCCCGCCATCAGCGGCAACGGAGCCCATTGCTTCGGCACCCGGATCAAAAACACTGCGGCTACCAGGACGAAAATGAGCGCTACAGGTGTCACGAGATAGATGTCGAAGCCTTCAAAATTATTCTGCCAACAGCCATCTGATTTCCTGCTTCGCCCGTCTGCTACCTACGGATAAATGCCCGATGCCATAGCTCAAGAGAAAGCAGTAGATAAATTTGACGCGTGTACTGCTCCTTGCCCGTACGATCCAGTTCAAGAATCTTCCGGATATAAGTCTGATCAAAATAAAGAGCCATCGAAGAATCCGAACTCAACAAACAATCTTCCACGAGCGGTCGCATCGAAGTTCGCAACCAATCGGCGATCGGATTATCAAACCCCTTCTTCTTTCGATACACCACATCGCGAGGCAGCCATTTCATCATGGCTTTTTTATGCAGATACTTCGCCGTAAGCCCCTTTAGCTTGAGATGGGGAGGCAGGCTCTCAATGAATTCGACCAGCCGGTAATCCAGAAATGGCACTCGCACTTCAAGAGAAGTCGCCATCGAAGTCTTGTCGCCCACCATGAGCAGGTCATCGGGAAGATTGGCGCGCGTATCAATGTAAAGCATCTGCGTCAGCGGATCGAGGTGCTTCACATCGCCTTGCAGTCCGCTCAAGGCGTGGCGCGTGCCGAATGGATCGGCCACAAATCGTTCCTTGATCGCTCCCTTGTAAAGCTGCGCCTTCATCTCCGCGCTGAAAAAGGAATAAACCTTCGTGAACCTCGTCAACATGTCGCGCTCGCCCAGCGATGTCACCCCACGCTTCAAACGCTCCATCCGTCCAGGAATGTTGGTGATCACGCGTTCAAAAGCACCCGTGAGTGTCGCGGGCAATCTGCTGTACGCACCCGAAAATTTGACTCCGATGTAACGGTCATATCCCGCCCACGGCTCGTCGGCACCCTGGCCGGACAACGCCACCTTCACCCGCTCGCGGGCGTTTTTTGCGACAAAGTAAAACGCCGCCGCCGTCTCATGGCCCACCGGCTCTTCGAGATCAGTCATGTACTGGTCGTAATACTTCATGTAGTCCGCCGCGCTCACCATCTGGAAATGATGATCCGCGCCAAACCGATCCGCCATCACCCGCGCATCCGCGACCTCATTCGTTTTTTCGCCTTCCTCGAACCCGATGGTGAACGCCTGCACCGGCCCGGAAGAATGCTGGCTCATGATCGCGAGCAGCACTCCGGAATCCACGCCCGAACTCAGAAACAAACCCAGTGGAACGTCGCTTCGCAATTGCAGCCGCACCGCGTCCTCAAGCAACGCCTGATACTCTTCGATCAACTCCGGCTCGCTCCACTTCTTCCTCAACTCCGGCACCCACGTCCAAAACCGCTTGATCTCCTTGCCGGTTTTGCTGATGCGAATCAGGTGGCCGGGAGGCAGTTTGAAAATACCCTTGAACAATGTCTTCGGTGACGGCACAGCCCGGAATGTGAACAATTCCGCCAGCGCCTCCTCGTCCACTTCGCGCGGACAATCAACGTCCTGCATGAGTGCCTTGATCTCCGATGAAAATAAAAACCGGCTGCCCGCCTGGACGTAATAGAGCGGCTTGATACCCAGATGGTCGCGAGCCAGAAACAACTCACGCTTCTTTTTGTCCCAGATCGCAAACGCAAACATCCCGTTGAACCGCTTCACACAATCCAGCCCCCATTGCTCGTAAGCGTGAACAATCACTTCGGTGTCCGACTTCGTCTTAAACCGATGACCAAAACCTTCCAGTTCTGTTCGCAACTCGACGAAGTTGTAAATTTCCCCGTTGAAAACAATTTGTAACGATCCGTCCTCGTTCCCGATCGGTTGCGCGCCGCCGCCAAGATCAATGATGCTCAACCGGCGATGACCCAACCCGATCTCATGATCCACCAACTCACCATCGCCGTCCGGCCCGCGATGGCGAATGCTGTTGTTCATCTTCCCGAGGATGTCCCGATTGATGGGATTCCCCGACAAATCAAAAATTCCACAAATGCCACACATGAGAAAAACTCAGACTATTTTGAAACCGAGCAACCGCTTCAACTTCGCGTGTTGTTCCGAACGGAGATAACGCACAGCTTCCGGTGATACGGCGGTCGGCGTGAAAGAAATCAAACTCATGAAATAACCCCAGAGTGCGGCAACGCTGCCGATCACTGCGGGCCTTTCGAGTATCCGATAAACGCAACGCACGAAAAAGAAAACCGGACTGTATCCAAGCGAGTGCATCCGCTTGCCTTCTTTGAAACGGGATTTAAGCGGACTCGCCGTGGCCGCCCCCGTGAAGCGATGCTCGCGCGTGACTAGTTCTGGAAAAGTTTGCGTCTGCCACCCGTGCATCCGTGCCCCGACTTCCGCAGCGGCATCAATCCCTCCGAGCGGCATCGCGCGATAACCGCCGACCTGTTCAAAACACTTTCGGCGGAACAACTGCACCGCACCCGCCACGCTGTCGAGTGCGACCTCTTGGCTGACGAACTTCCCACCAATCGTCGTGTGAACCATGCCACCGCCGAGGCCCAGTTTGGGATTCGACTCAAACTGTTGAAGCAAACTTTGGAAATACGTTAGCTCAAAAGACATGTCGGCATCGAGATTGCCGATGAAATCGTAATTCAACTCTTTCACGCGTTCCAACCCAGCGTTGAACGCGCGCACCTTGTTGCCAAAATGCCGCCCAGTGGCGCGCTCCAGATTCACGACTTCAATGAACGAATGTTCGCTCGCAAACTTTTCGACGAGTGCGCGAGTCCCATCCGTCGAAGCGTCGTTGACGATCACCCATTTCAACGGGCGCACAGTCTGCGCGATCATCGCCTGTACCGTGTGAACAATGAGGGCTTCCTCATTATGCGCCGGAGTGATGATGACAAAAGCAGGCATGGCAAACGGATCGCGCGAGACGGGCTAAACGATCAGGAGTGGGCCACGATGGCGTCCATGATGCGCTCCGCCGTTTTGCCATCCCACAGTGCCGGGATTTTGTCGGACTGCTTATCTTGCTTCAACACGGCGTCAATATCTGCTTCAAGGTTCGCTATGGTCGTGAGTTTGTTGCTGCCGTGGGTGATCGTGACCGGGCGCTCAGTGTTCGGACGGAGCGTCAGACAAGGCGTTTTGAAATAGGTGCTTTCTTCCTGCAAGCCTCCGGAGTCTGTGAGGATGAATCGCGCAAACTCGGTGAGGAACAATGAATCGTAATAGCCCACGGGTTCAACGATGCGAAGTCCCGGCACGCCATCCAGTGCGATGCCGAACTGCCCGCACATCTTGCGCGAGCGCGGATGCATCGGGAACACCACAGGCCAATCCTTGGCCACGCGCTTAAGTGCGCTCATAATGGTCGTGAGGCTGTATTGATGATCCACGTTCGACGGACGATGCAGCGTCACATAAACGAACGCTTTTTTCTTCAAGCCGTGAGTCTCGCCAATGTTGCTGGCGCGGGATTGATCCAGATTCGTCACAAGCGAATCAATCATCACGTTGCCGACCAGTTTTATCTTTGAATCCGGCACGCCTTCTTTCTTGAGGTTTTCATTACCATCAGCCGATGGCGTCAGCAGAAGATCAGCAAGCGCATCCGTCACGATGCGATTTATTTCTTCCGGCATGTTGCGATCATAGCTGCGAAGCCCCGCTTCAACGTGCGCGACCTTGATTCCGAGCTTCGAGCAAACCAAGGTGCAAGCGATGGTTGAATTCACATCGCCAACCACCACGACCCAATCCGGCTTCTCCTCGATGCAAACGGGTTCAAACTTCATCATCACGGTCGCGGTCTGAACAGCGTGGGAGCCGGAGCCGACTTCCAGATTGATGTCAGGTGCGGGGATGCCGAGTTCACGAAAGAAAATGTCGGACATCTTCTCGTCATAATGCTGACCCGTGTGAACCAGTTTGTAGCTCAACTTCGCGCCGTTCTGAGCGACGCTTGAAGACCCGTTGCGGATGCATTTGATGATCGGCGCCACCTTCATGAAATTGGGCCGCGCTCCGGCTATGATCAATACCTTCAATGTTTTCATCGTTATCTTAAAAATGGTCGTGTTCCCGTTTGTCTGAATTTTCCTGTCGGCCAAGGGTCACTTCTTCCCGCACTCGATGCGGATGATGTCCTCGACGTGATCCACAATGTCGGTCAATGCCTGCCGAGGACGTCCATCCGGCGACTTACTCTTGTCGCGGGGCTTCAACAAGATTCGCGTGCGGGCTTCTTCCACGTTTTGAATCATGATCAATTTGCCTTCGCGATCCAACTGCTGGTCAACGGCGCCCGTCTTACCCCGAAAGATGCTGTAAACCGGCACGCCCAAAGCCACCGCCTCACGATTCATCGTGCCACCGCCGCTGACGACCAAGTCGGAAAACCACAGCAGATTCATGCCGTCCACCGCGCGCTTGGGAACAACGGTTTTGTCGTTCGTAAACCATTCTGGATGCTCGGTGCGAAGTTGTTGTTCTTGTTTCTTGTTGCGTGGGAGAAGCACGGCTTTTGCACCTTCGTAATGGCAGACTCGCGCCATCAATTCGTTCAACAACGCGTCAGCTTCGGGATTGTGGTAGTGCGCCTCGTTTGCGGGCGGTCGCACAGTCACGACAAGTTTGACTCCGCGCAAACCGAGTTCATCGAGCAAGGTTTCGTCCGGTTTGAAGTCCGGCGCATACACGTCCTCCTTGATACCGCGATATTGACGCACTCGGTCAAGATGCCCTCCGGAATCTTCCGCGCTGATGGAATTCGGCACGATGGCCCAGCGCGGCGGGGCGAACGGAATCATGGCAGAAAACTCGTAATCGTTCATGGAAACCGTCGGGATGCCAAGCACGGCTCCGAGTACTTCCTTGGAGCGCGAGCCATGGGAAAGCGCAAGTTGCGGACGTTGACGCAAGCAATACGGAGCCAATTGAGCAGAGCGCCAGAACAAGCCGAATACTTTCATGAAGCGGTTCTTGCCGTAATGCCTCCCCACCTTCACGCACGCCATGCCTTTCTTTTCCGCCAGCTCGCATACTTGAAAGGCATCGCGAGCCGTCAGCATCACTGTATGACCCCGGCGCTCCAGTTCCCGGATGATCGGAATGAACAACGGAACGTGCGGCGTGTTGTCCATATCAATCCAGATTTTAACGCGCGGACAATTCGGTTTGGTCGAAGATGTGGGTGTCAGTTTATCGTTCGTTCGTGAAATCATATCTGTGGATGTTGCCGGTTGAATGGGCCGTTGGGGTTTGAAGGGTGTACAGTAATCCGCCACTTCACGCGGCAGGGCGTGCCAATACTGGCCATTGTATTTGGTGCGGACGTATTCAAGCAGTTCCGAGTAATAGGCCGAGGGGAATTCAAAAACCGACCCGCCGCCCGCGTCAAACTGAACGTAATCCGGATG
Organism: Verrucomicrobiota bacterium; assembly: GCA_031384405.1. Classification (GTDB taxonomy): domain Bacteria; phylum Verrucomicrobiota; class Verrucomicrobiia; order Limisphaerales; family JADLHS01; genus JADLHS01. The sequence goes on from JANNAO010000395.1 coordinate 7,213, forward strand.
GACGTTGACCAACACCATGCCGCCATGCTGTGCCACCCAATCGAGTTTTTGTTTCCAAAGCGCGATGCCTTTCTCCTGCAAAAACAGAAACAACGTCGAATCTTGGACGAGCGTGTACGGCAATTCCATGTAACCGCCCTGGCCGTTGTCCTTCTCCACCCAGAACGGGAAGATGGTGTTCGTGCCGTCGGGTTGTGGCTCGAACGGATCTGAATCGAACGTCGAAAGGTCGTAGCGGATGTTCAACTGCTGCTGCCATTCGAGATTGTGAAACATGAAGCCGGCCCGGAAACCAGCCGCGCCCCACTCCTTGAGGTATTTGTTGATGTGGACTGCTTGTGCGGTGAATTGTTCATGGTTTTTGAACAACGAGCCGTCATGGTGCAGATCATGAACGCCCACTTCAAAACCACGCTGCGTCAATTCCTCCCGAAATGCTCGGCTCACTTTGTATTCGCCTTCAGGCACGAAGTTGAACGAGGACCGAAAGCCATGTTTAGCCTCCAACTCTATCAACTGCCGACAGCGGTCGAGACCCTTCTGGCCTTCGACGTCATGCGTGAGGACGAAGGCGAATTTTTTGCCCTGCGGCCAGCCGGGCCAGTTGGCGGGTGGGGTTTCAGTGCCCGGCTTTACAGGCCATTCACCAGCGGCGCGTGACCGAGTCCGTTTGGCGACGCGGCGGCGCAAGGCGTAGCGCACACGGCGCGGCAAGAGGGGTTTGATGGCATAGTAAATCGCCAGCAACAAAGACCCCCGCGATCTCGGATTCGTCGTCATGTTACTTTTTCAAATTGGAAATGCTTTGCCAATACGGGCGGTAATTCGAGCAGGCAGACTTCGTCCCCGTCAGTTCGCACGTTTTTTGCAAACATCCAACAGGGATAAAAATGACTGTACACATTGGTTAAACCCCGACGCTAATCTACCGACATCGGGAAGACTCGAACGCAATCACCACAGGTTCAGCAACATCAATGCCGGTACCCCACTGTTAGTCGTGTGAAAGCCAAGCTGGCACGGGATTGTGATACTTGTTCAGGATGGCCATCACATTAGCGCGAGACTCTCGCATCAGATCAGAAGCATAACGAGCTGCGTGATCTTTGGTTTTTTCCGATTCGATGACGAACAAAACGAGGTCCATGTGACCAGACAAACGCGGTGTGACGCTGGCCGGGGAAATGGCGGTCATGTCGAAGACAACGTAATCGTACGCGTCCGATTTCAGTTTGGGTGATAGCTCGTTAAAACTCGGCGGTAAAATTCCAGCAAGGCGATCCTGCCTCGATCTTGCGGCTCCTGAAACTTTTGCCAATGACATGTTGCTTGAACCGTTATCGGACTCCGTCTCGATTGACTCCGAAGGTCCATAGCCTGGTTTGCCTTTGTAAAACGAGTGCGTGACTCCTTCCCCAGCGTTCATATCTACGAGCAATACACTGCCGTTGCCCGTTCCAGAAAGTGCCGCCGCCAAACCGCTCGCTAGCGTGGTCACGCCCGCGCCCTCCATGCAGGCCGTCACCGCCACCAGTTTCGGGCTGTGCTCGAGTCCCTTCACTTCAAAATATGTGATGACGCGTTCGCGCAATCCTTCGATGTGTGATTGCAAGTGATTGTCCGGCCTCCAAGTCGCCACGGCATTGGACTGGTCAATCGCTTCACTGTTATTATCGCGCCGCATGACTTTCATGTTCCCATTGCGGCGGCGTGAAAAAAACACCGTTGAGTCCTCCCGGTTTGCATCCGGGATCGTTAGCACCACCGGCAAGCGCAGGCCGCGAATGATCTGCGAAGGTCTACGTATCGAACGATCCACGATCAGGTCTATCAAAAATGCCAGACCGAGTCCCAAACCAGCAAACGCACCAAAGGCTGCCCCCATCAACTTGTGCAATTTTTTTGTGTCGAGCTTGGGCGGCGTTGGTGCTTGTAACAGATTTATATTAACTGAATGCCCTGATCCATTGTCGGCTTTGGATTTTTCAATACTACCCCTAAAAAAAACGTAGTCGCCTTCGGCTGCTTTGCGCTGCCGCTCCAGATCGGAAAGTTTCGGCTCCAAATCCATCAACTTAAACGCCTCAACCCGCAAGTTGGCAAGCGTATCTTCATCGGACTTCATGGTCCGCATGAGTTTGTTGATGTACGCTATCTCGGTCTCTAAATCCATTCGCGCCGGGCCATTCGTGCTGCTGCTCGTGCGAGGCAATACGCTGATGTAGTTCGTCAATGTGGGATATTGTTGTTCTAGTGATAGCTTCTCTCTTAGAAAACCCTGTGTTTTTAAGTCAATTCCTGAGATAACAGGATGTTTGGTTGTGTAATCACTTCCCAGCATAAGCTCGCGTCTACGCGTTTTGTTTGCATCAATCTGCGCAAGCAAATCTGAATAATTGCCGATCGCATCCGGCGGCAACGGATTCGCCTGCATGTTTGTCAGGCTCAACGAAATCTCGCCCATCTCGGCTTTTCGCCGCGCAAGCTCTGCTTGCGATTTGTCCAACCGACTTTTTGACTCATCGAAATCTTTTTTTATGGTAACAAGTCGTTCACGGATGTCTGGCACACCCGCAGAAGTGATTAACGACTTTATTTGGCGGTCAATCTCTTCGATCTCTTTGGATTTATCCCCGGCTTTCTGCTCCAGATAAATGGACTTGCCAGAACGCATCTCGCGATGTCGTCGCATATAGGCATCAACAATTGCACTCAGTGCAGGCTGCACCAGTTCGCGATCCCGGTGGGAGAAAGTCAAGACGAGCGACATCGTAATCGGCGGTGCCACATTAATCCCCGCCGCCAAGACCCCGGCGGCCTGCAACAGATCGTTACCTCCTCCGTATTTCGCCAAGATTTTTTCCGAACCGATGTTGGTTGCAGCATCCAGTGCCGTGTTAAAACTTTTCACCATCTCCGCCTCCGTGTTCATGACAGTTTCGCTACTGCTCTGCACGACGCCTTCAGTCTCGGCTGTCTTGATGGGAGTGATGTTGACAACGTAAGGAATGTAAATTTTCGCAGTGGACTCAAAGTTCGGCGGCTTGATGACACGCACAATTCCGGCGGAGATGATCCCAAGCAGAATCCCCCCCAAGATCAGGAATTTATGCCGGAACAAAGTGAACAGGATGTCTCCAAACGCAAGACCTGCGGCTGGTGACTGTTCAGTT
>JANNAO010000455.1:0-4951 GCA_031384405.1 Verrucomicrobiota bacterium
GTCAGGCCTTACGGTCCCCAACTTTAAGTGCCAGAGGATGCCCTCCAGCAATCACATCCGGTATTAGCTCGCCTTTCAGCAAGTTATCCCAGACTTTACGGCAAATTACCCACGTGTTACGCACCCTTGCGCCACTCCCACCACCGAATATTGCTACCCAATGGTGATCGTTCGACTTGCATGTCTTATCCACGCCGCCAGCGTTCGTTCTGAGCCAGAATCAAACTCTCCGTATAAAAACGTTAGTTTAATTCCTGCCCGATGATTAGTCGGGCGAATTGCAATTTAAAACTCTCCAAACTAAAGCTACTAACAGCCTTAGCTTGAAGGGGCTCTTACTTATCGCACAATTCAATTTTCAAAGAGCAGCAGAGTGTTTCCACTCAAAAATCTTATGCTCAAACTTCGAATCTATTTTCCCATCTGGGGAACAAAAAGCCGAGTGCCGATTTAATACTTTTAGACTCGGCAGCTCAGATTCGAGTTTTGGGATGCGTAGATTATCTCAATCGCACCGACTGTCAACTTTGGTTTTTGTCTTCCAGTCTTCCCTCGCTTTGCGGCGAAGGACGAACAAACTATCAGGACAGAAATTACACGCAAGACTTTTTTAATTTTTTTTGGTCTTTTTTTTTTCAATGAAATCAAGGGGTTTGCAGCCTCGTCTATAATTCAGTGAAAACTCAATGCAGTCGCCTCCAATTTTTCATCGTTCTTTTTGCCTGCCACTGTGATGGCTGTTTTTCTTGAGATGATTTCCGGGTTTTCCAATCCAACTGCTCTCCACCGCAATTCCGGAGACGGCTACAACATCATACGCCCAGCGCAAATTCTCTGTATTTTTACGCCTTGCAGCAAAGGATGGCGAGAGATTCAATCAGGCAGCGTGAGACCGCTCATCCACGAAATCACCACGGCGCACACGCCAGAATCTTTTGCCTCACGGCTAACGGATGCCGGCGCGCAGGGGCTTGTGCTGCTCCGGAGCGCGGGGTTTGATTCGGTGCAGGCGCATTATTCTTACGTGACCGCGAATCCGTTTCTCACCTTTCGATCCACTGGCTCTCAGTGCGAAGTCACTTTCTGGCTCTCGAACCTCGAACCTCGAACCTCGACTCAATTCGGCAACCCCTGGCATCTGCTCGACGCGCTCATGTCGCGTTACGAATTGCTCGACGAAATTGACCTTCCATTCCCGCTTGGCGGCTGCTTCGGATACTGGGGTTACGACCTGAAAAATTTTACCGAACCCAAACTCCCGCGCCGCGCCGTCAACGATCTTGAATTGCCAGACTGTCACGTCGGATTCTACGACAGCCTCGTGGTATTCAATCATCGGCTTGGGAAAGTCTGCATCGTTGCCACCGGTCTTGGCACGGACGGAGCGCGCACAGAAGAACGAGCGCGCGAGCAGGCGGGATTTTGGAAGCTAAAACTTGGGGAGGTTGAGAGAGCAAAAACATTCAACATTCAACATTCAACATTCAACATCGAGCCTGCCGGAAATTCGCCCGCGATTGGATGTTCGGCGTTGAATGTTGAATGTTCAACGTTCCCCAAAGTTCAGGGTGAGGGCGAGCAACAAGCACGATCCGTTTCATCCAACCTGACGCGCGCCGCCTTCCTCTCCGCCGTCGAACGCGCTCAACGTTACATCCGCACAGGCGACATCTACCAAGTCAACCTCTCTCAACGTCTCGCTGCGCAGACGAACTTCTCTGGTTGGGAATTGTTTCAACGCCTGCTCGCCGTTTCACCCGCGCCGTTCGCTGCGTTTCTCGACTGCGGAGATTTTCAGATCGCATCTTCTTCGCCGGAACAATTTCTTCGCCTCAGCGGATCGCACATCGCCACGCGCCCCATCAAAGGCACACGCCCGCGTTCTGCCGATGCCACTCGCGATGCCCAGCTCGCTTACGAACTCCAGACCAGTGCCAAGGAACTCGCCGAACTCGTGATGATCACCGATCTGTTGCGTAACGATCTTGGCCGCGTCTGCGATTTCGGCAGCGTGCAAGTCCCGGAACTCGCGCGCCTCGAACGATTCGCCCAAGTGCAGCACCTCGTCTCTACCGTCGAAGGCAGGCTTCGCCCAGACGTTACTCACTTCGCCGCGCTCGCGTCGTCGTTTCCCGGCGGCAGCATCACCGGCGCGCCGAAGTTTCGCGCGATGGAGATCATTGATGAACTTGAACCCATCTCGCGCGGGCCGTATTGCGGCTGCCACGGATATCTTGGATTCAATCGCGAAAGCCAGTTGAGCATCAGCATCCGCACCGCCATCCACAAAGGCGACACCGCTTATTTCAACGTCGGCGCAGGCATCGTAGCTGACTCGATCCCCGAAGCGGAATACGAAGAGACGCTCGCCAAAGCACAGGGGTTTTTGGCCGCGCTGGAATTGAAACATCCAGATTCCAACATCCAACTCCGACAAGTCGCGAGTGAACCTCCAGAGAAACTCCAAGAACCAAACAAACGGTAGGGCGCATCACTCCGTGCGCGCCGAACTTGGATTGCAATCGAACGGCGCGCACGGAGTGACACGCCCTACCCACGCAACCGAGGAATGGAACTTGAAGTTTGGTGTTTTCTGGATGCCTGTCCCGAAAGCCTTCAGGTTTGGTGCTTGGGATTTGGAGCTTCTTCATCTTTGCGACTTTGCCTCTTGGCGACTTTGCGTTAAAACCTTCACGTGATTGTTTTCCTCAACGGCAAATTCATTCCAGAAGAACAAGCGACCGTCTCTGTGTTCGACCGCGCGTTTCTTTATGGCGATGGCTTGTTCGAGACGATGCGCGTGGTGAACGGCAAACCGTTCCGTTGGTGGGATCACATGGAGCGGTTGCGCAAAGGCGGAGATTTTCTCGGAATCAAAATCCCGTTCAGTTGCAAATCTCTGGAAAAGTTCGCCACAGAACTCATCGAGCAGAACAAGATGCCGGATGCGTTGATGCGATTGACGGTTTCGCGCGGTGTCGGCCTGCGCGGTTACTCGCCCAAAGGCGCGGACAAACCCACGCTCGTGATGACGCTGCACCCCGTACCGAACAAGCCAGCTTTGCCTTGGAAACTTGTCACTGCCAGCCTGCGCCTTCCGGCTGGTGACAAACTAGCGCAATTCAAGACCGCCAACAAACTCGCGCAAGTTCTCGCCCGCGCAGAAGCCGATGCTGCGGGCGCAGACGAGGCGGTGTTGTTGAACACTGATGGCCACGTCATCGAAGGTGCGAGCAGCAACCTATTTTGGATCGAAGACAAAACAGTTTGCACGCCGCCGTTGACCGATGGACTTCTTGCCGGAGTCACCCGCGCAGTCACGATTGAGATTTGCCAGAGCCTTTCGCTTCCAGTTATGGAAAAGGCGGTGACGCCGGAGCAACTACGCCGCGCTGATGGAGTTTTTCTCACGCTCAGTTCCATTGGCGTCGCCGAAGCCATCGCGCTCGATGGCTCGCCGCTCGCCACATCGCCCATCGCGGCGAACATCTACCGCGCCTACGAGAAACTGCTGTTGGAAAGTTGATGGGCAAGTTCGGAGCGCGGCTGTGGCGAAGCCCAGCCGCAGCACTTTCAATTGTTCTACGGCCTTCACGTTTGCGGGGTGCTGCGGCTGGTCTTGCAGACACATCTGCGCTCCGTTCATTTCCATTTTGCGTTTCCGTTCTGCGCGCAGCTACAATGTCGCCCACATGAAAATTGTTTTAGCTTACTCCGGTGGTCTCGACACTTCCGTCTTGATGTCGTGGATCAAAGAAAAATACAACGCCGAGATGATCGGCTTCTGCGCCGACATCGGGCAGGAAGAGGAACTCGACGGCCTCGAAAAGAAAGCCATCAAGACCGGCGCGTCCAAGATTTACATTGATAACCTCCAGGAAGAATTCGCCAAGGACTTCATCTATCCGATGATCCGTGCCGGGGCGATTTACGAGGGCCAATACTTCCTCGGCACGAGCATCGCGCGCCCGCTCATCGCCAAGCGCATGGTCGAGATCGCGAAGAAGGAAAAAGCCGACGCCATCGCGCACGGAGCGACCGGCAAGGGCAACGACCAGGTCCGCTTCGAGTTGACCGCCGCCGCGCTTGCGCCGGATTTGCAGGTCATCGCCCCGTGGCGCGACGAACGGTATCGCAACGAATTTCCCGGACGGCAGGAAATGATTGATTACTGCGCCAAGCACAAGATTCCCGTGCAGGCCAGCGCCAAGAAACCGTATTCGATGGACCGCAACCTCCTGCACATCTCCTACGAGGCCGGTATTCTCGAAGACCCGTGGTATGACAGCTACGACCTCAAGAACCGCGGCTATTTCTGCACGCTCTCCGTGCTGCCCGAAGACGCCCCGGACAAACCCGAGTTCGTCCTGCTCGATTTCGTGAAGGGCGATTGCGTCGCCGTCAACGGCAAGAAGCTCAATCCGCTTGGCGTAATGAAGGCGTTGAACAAACTCGGCGGCAAACACGGCGTGGGCCGGGTGGACATGGTGGAGAACCGTTTCGTCGGCATGAAATCGCGCGGTGTGTATGAGACGCCCGGTGGCGCAATCCTGCATTTCGCGCATCGCCAGATGGAATCGCTCACCATGGACCGCGAAGTCATGCACCAGCGCGACGCGCTCATCCCGAAATATGCCGAACTCGTCTATAACGGCTTCTGGTATGCGCCCGAACGCTACGCGTTGCAGGCTTACGTCGAGGAATCGCAGAAGAACGTGACCGGCACGGTGCGCGTGAAACTCTACAAGGGCAACATCATGGTCAGTGGCCGCAAATCCCCGGTGAGTCTCTACAACCCGCACATCGCCACGATGGAAGCCGATCCGACCAAGGCCTACAACCAGGACGACGCCACCGGCTTCATCCGCTTGAACGGCCTGCGCCTGAAAGTCGCGGCGAAGGTGCATGGAAAGAAGAAGTAAAAATCTTTAAGGTCGCAATTTGTGACCGG
>JANNAO010000548.1:0-6066 GCA_031384405.1 Verrucomicrobiota bacterium
TGAGCAGTGAGTTCCATCATACAAAAGGCATTATCTTTAGCGAAAACAAAAAGGCACATGCAATGCATATGCCTCTCAATCGATTTCGTGTTACAGGAAACTGTCCGATAATAAGATCAGGATCATGATGATGACTTGGTCACAGACGTTCAGGCGGGGAAAGGCACCGTCGGCAGGTTGATGACCGACACTGCTCTGGCGGACGAGGCGCAACATCTCCTGGCGCAGGCGAACGAGGCGATGAGTGCATTGCAGGGCGTGGTGACGAACCTGCATGACACGGTGAAGAATGTCCGGGACGGAACAACGCGCCTGCCGGAGATCACCGACTCCGTGGCCGACGGAACGAAAGCACTGACCGGCCTTTTCCTCCAAACACAGGACTCGATGCGCGAGATGGAGCGGTTGATTGAAGCCATGCAAAGGCACTGGCTACTGCGCAAATACGTGAACAAGACAAACCCGCCGCCCACCCATCCACCGCCCCAATCTGCCGTGCCGGAAAAGAAGCCGATTAAAGTGCTTCGTTCGCCGGGGGATTCAACGCGATGAGCCTGCAAGAATACACAAAGCAGTTGATACAACTACAACACGCATGAACCTCATTGCCAGATGCCGCCGTCTCCTGTCCTACCTGAAGTTGGGACGCGCGCAAAGGCTCGTGGTCGCGGTATTGGGTGGGAGCGTGATGCTGGTGGGTATCGCCATGGTCGTGTTGCCCGGCCCCGCTATTCTGCTCATTCCGCTGGGGCTGGCGATTCTGGCCACGCAGTTTCTCTGGGCGCGGCACTGGTTCAAGCGCGCGCAGGGTCTGATTTCGAATGGTAACAAGAAGTCTGCCGTCATGTTGATTCCTCATCGCTACTATCTGCTGATCCTCGGAGTGCTTTTCAGCATCTGGTGGGTGGCGATGGCGATCCACCCATTCGACCGCAATGCCTGGCTGTTGGAGAATGCACTCGTCCTCACGGGGGTTGCGTTGTTGGCGATGTTCCATCGCTGGTTATTGTTCTCACGCGTGTCCTACACGTTGATCTTCATTTTCATGTGCGTGCATCAGGTGGGCGCGCACTACACCTACTCGGAGGTGCCGTATGACTTTTGGTTTCAGCACTTCACTGGACGAACCTTCAACAGCCTCGTCGGGTGGGAGCGCAACAACTTCGACCGCGTCGTGCATTTCGGTTACGGACTGTTGCTCGCCTATCCCATTCGTGTGATTTTTTTGCGAGTCGTCAACGTGCGCGGGTTCTGGGGCTATTTCCTTCCACTCGATCTGACGATGTCCACGTCCATGCTGTATGAATTGCTGGAGTGGGCCACATGTGTGGTGTTCGGCGGTGAACTCGGTCAGGCGTATCTCGGCACGCAGGGCGACGAGTGGGACGCGCACAAAGACATGGCGTTGGCCAGCCTCGGTGCCGTTATCGCCATGAGTATCACTGCGGCCTTGAACTGGCGTTTCCAGCGAGACTTCGCGCGGGAGTGGGCCGAAAGCCTGCGGGTGAAGCACAAAGCTCCGCTCGGTGAGGATGAGCTGGCCCGCATGGCGAAAAAAACAAAGTGAGTCAGTCATCAGCAAGCATCGCGAAAAGCGCGGTAGGGTTACACCCCATAGCACCTCATCATCTGACAATTTACCGTGCTTCCCGTGTTAAGAAACCAATAACGCAACAAACGAAATAAAATATGAAAATCAAATCCTCCTACACGCTCGCCCTCTTAATCGCTACGAGCACATTGTTAGTCACCAGCACCTCATTGCGCGCTTCCGACATGGATGACCGCATCGAATCCTCTGCCAAAAAGTCGCACGTGTTCAAAACCTACCTCAAGGATGACTCTATCAAGACCGCGTCCAAGAACGGTATCGTAACCTTGACTGGCACAGTCGCGGAAGAGTCGCACAAATCGTTGGCCGAAAATACCGTGGAAAGTCTGCCCGGTGTCATCAGCGTGGACAATCAGTTGAAGATCAAAACCGGCAATCCACCCGAACATTCAGATGGTTGGGTCAGCGCAAAGGTGAAGAGTACACTTCTGTTCCACCGCAATGTGAGTGCCTCTGGCACTGACGTGTATGTGAAAGACGGAATCGTCAGCCTGCGCGGCGAAGCTTCAAGCCAGGCCCAGAAAGACCTGACCGAAGAATACGCCAAGGATGTCGAAGGCGTCAAAGGGGTGAAGAACGAATTGACCATCGCCACAACTCCCGCCAAAGCAACGATTGGCGAGAAGATTGACGACGCCTCCATCACGGCCCAGGTCAAATCGTCATTGATGTTTCATCGCTCGACCAGTGCCCTGAAGACGAAAGTCGCGACGCAAGATGGTGTAGTTACCGTCAGCGGCATCGCCAAGAACGACGCGGAAAAAAGCCTCGTCACAAAACTCGTCAGCGATGTCCACGGTGTGTCCAGCGTGATCAACAACATGACCGTCGCCGTACCAGTAGCCAACAAGTAAACCAACCCGTCACTGCGGGGGACGAAAAGCGTGTCGTCCGCAGTGATCAAAATCGAATCAAAGGAATAATATGTTATACACAATTGCGGTAGTGCTGATCGTTCTGTGGCTGCTGGGCTTGGTAAGCAGTTACGCGATGGGTGGGTTCATTCACATTCTGCTGGTGATTGCCGTTGTGATGATTCTTGTGAACCTCATCTCCGGTCGCAGGGTGGTTAAGTAAGTGGCTGCCAACTGAAGATTCAATTATGAACACAAAATCCATTTCTGCGGTCATTCTGATCACCCTCGGCATCGTGGTGCTCGGTTACTCGGGCATCACTTTCAATACTCCCGGCAAGCCTGTCGAGTTCCTCGGCATGCGCGTTGAGACCACCGACAGCCACTTCATCCCGCCCGTCGTCGGTGCCCTCTGTCTCGTCGGTGGGATCGTGCTGCTGGTGGTCAAGCCGCGAAAAGTCTGACCAGCGTCACCAACAACCACCATGATCTCGAACTACACTGCCTCTGATGCCGAAGTTGCCACGTCAGCCGACGAGGTAAAACGGTTCCGGCGTTTGAAAGCGGATGAACTGGTGAGTCATGGTGACTTCATCGTCAACGAAACCCGGAAGTTTGAACCGTGGGATGGCCCAAATGGTTTCCGCGCTGACGCGTTCTTAAAACCGACGTACCGACTAATGAAAAGTCAACAACGTGGTGACACGAAATAGCATCCACAAAGTTGCGAACTGGTCTTGTTCAATTCTGCTTCGGTCTGCGGACGGCGAGCGGGGCAAGTGGAGCGGAGAACGGAGAGGTGAGTTCACCGAAACGCAGCCGGAGTGCAACCCCCCGTCGTTGAGCCACAGATGGAAGCAGCCGCTTCTGCGGCTCTGCAACATGCAAGCTCGTAACGAGCGCGCGGTTTGCAAAGTGGAACGGGCGACGGATAGCCCGTGAAGCGCAGCAAACCGCGCGTTGGTCACGGCAGCAATCTGTGGTGAATTGTTTAGACAACGGCAAAATATTTTGTGTAGTTGACTGCCAACAAAACTGCCAGCAGCGGAGTAACAACCGAGTAGCGTTGGAGTAGTTTTAGCGTTTCAGGCGGATAATTCCAAGGCTTGACCAGAACGCAAATCCTTCAAGTTTATCAATGTTAGCAGCGTAGTTCTTGTATCTTGCGTTCTAGCTGGGAGATTGGAATGACAGTATGGCTTTTGATAAAACCGCTGATTCGGTTCGATTCTGACCTTCGCCTCCAACTTCAAGTTGCACTTTTGCAACGGATTGTAGATTCCAGAGGGGACAAGTGCCAGGGCATGTGCCCGTGAAATCAATACCGGAATACGACTCAACCACTACTCCGGCATTGCTCGGGCCATCACTCGCGATGACGGGATTCGCTACCCTTTTGGTGCAATCGCAGCGGTTTGCCAGGAGGTTCTTGGCTACAACAGTAAGCCCGTGTGTCGCTGCGAACGAATAGGATTGCGCGGTGGGCTTTGATACCTCAATTGAGGTATTGGTATGCACTGCTACCTTGCTACGATGGACTTATCAAATCAATTACGGTCATCGCTGAAACCAACATCACCATGAAATATTCGCCCATGTGGTTGCGCGCTTTGCGCCTGCTCGTGCTCATCAACATTCTCACGCTGCCCCTGCTCGCGGCGGACGGTGATCTGAAGGACGACCTCGCGAAACTTCAGGGCAAATGGACGGCGACCGTCACCACCGATCAGGGCAGCTCGGTCTGGACGATGGACGTCAAAGACAACAAGTCCACGATCGTCATCGCGAGCAAGACTGGCGAGGAATTTTTCAAGGGCGCATGTGATTTCAAACTGGAGCAGCACGGCTCGTTCAAGGCGTTCACCTATTCCAATCTGAAAAACCTCACCGGCGGGCGCGAACGGGCGACGCCGTTGACCGACGGCAAAACGAAATCATCCATTTACAAGCTGGACGCGGATACATTCACCACCACCGGAGGTTTCCGATCCGATGATGAAGACAAACCAATTCTCATCAAATGGGAGAAGGTTCTGGAAACCAAGAAGTGACCGGAGACTGAATCAGTCTGACAACGAAATTTCTTTTTAAGACTCATGATGTTATTGCCGTCGCGGTCACACCGCCATCTCACCCTCTTACTTGCCCTCACTTTGGCCTTGCCGACTCTGGCAGTTGAACCTGCCATCGAGCGTTCGCCCAGTCGCGCGGAATCCAAGGCGGAGGAAGCCATCAACTTCAGCCTGCTTGATTACAAAGGGAAACATTTTGAGTTGCGGCGCAGCGATGCGCGCGTGGTTGTGTTGTTCTTCACGAGCTTCAGTTGTCCCATCGCACGCCAAAGTTTTCCGAAGTTGAAATCGGTGCGCGGTGATTTTGGAAGCAAGGGCGTCGCGCTTTGGTTGGTCAATTCCTGCACGGCGGATGATCCCGATGACAGCATGATCCAGATGCTCATGATGTCGCGCGGCAACTCACGCGGCCCCGACGCGGCCGTGGCGGACACTGAGGCGATGCGATTGGAAATACTCAAAGCCGCCGTGGGCAATCTTCCAGTCTTGCGCGATGAACACCAACTCGTCGCCCAACGCTACGGCGTCAACCGCACCTGCGAAGTCATCGCGATTGATACGAAGACCTCGACCATCATTTATCGCGGCGCGATTGACGATCAACTCACCGAAGGCACGCAGAAGCCCAAGGCGACGACCAATTATTTGACCACCGCGCTCAATGAATTTCTCGCGGGCAAACCCATCACGAATCCCAAGACGCGGGTTCACGGCTGCCGGATTACTTTTGAAACTGAAATACCCAAAGACCCGATTTCTTACACGCGCGAGATCGCGCCGCTGTTGCAAAAGAATTGCGTCGGCTGCCACAGCCCCGGACAGATCGGGCCGTTTGCGATGTCGAGTTACAAGAAGGTCAAAGGCTGGTCCGCGATGATCGAGGAAGTGGTGCTGGATCGCCGGATGCCGCCGTGGCACGCCGATCCGCATTATGGAAAATTCTCCAACGACCGTGCGCTGACCTCGGCGGAATCGCACACGCTGCTCCATTGGATTGAGCAAGGCTGCCCGCGCGGTGACGGCGCTGACCCGCTCACCAACGCCGCGCCACCAGTCGTTGAATGGACGCTCGGCAAGCCCGACTACATCGTGCCCATTCCCAAGGAGCAGATCATCCCGGCCACCGGCACGATGAAATACATCTATCTCGATTCGGATTTTGCGATGCCCGAAGACAGTTGGCTGCGCGCGGCGGTTTGTCGCGCGGGCAATCCGCAGGTGGTTCATCACATCATCGTGCGCGTGCTGTATCCCAAGGGTTACAAAGATGCGCCGCCCGAAGCTTACCTGTTCACGACCTGGGTGCCGGGTCTGACCGCGAGCGAGTTTCCCGAAGGCACGGGCGTGTTCCTGCCGAAAGGCTCACGGTTCAACTTCGAGTTGCACTATACGACCACGGGCGAGGCCACGACCGATCAGAGCGAGATCGGGCTTTACCTTGCGAAAGAACCCGCGCAACGCCGTCTTGAAGTGCGAGCGAGCGAGGTGCGTGATTTTGAAATCCAGCCGGGCGACAAGAACGCCGAGC